>JAUNJG010000167.1 GCA_030533385.1 Eubacteriales bacterium
TCCTTGACCGTATCATACCATCTTCCTATACCATGCGGATTGACGGAGATGTTTCGTAAGCGCTTAGTATTCCTACGTCCACGCCAAAACATCGCTTGCCCTAATTGCCAGATGCAAGCGTTTTACTTCATTATTAGTTTTGACAGCGTTTTTTCACATCCTCATTCCAGGGAGTGATTTTTTCAAATTGCTTATCTGACATAAATTCATTTGGGCGCTGTTCCAATAAATACGTCAGATATTTGTATACATTCAGATCATTTGCCTTTGCCATTTCAACCATGGTGTACACAAGGGCACTGGATTCCGCTCCTTTTGGGGTTGCACTAAAGAGCCAGTTCTTGCGGCCGACAGTAAATGGCCTGATTGCATTCTCGCTTAGATTGTTAGAAAAACTGCAGCGACCATCTTCAAGATAGGTCATTAAGGTGTCTTTCCGGTTCAGGGCATAGTTCACCGCTTTCTCGAAGCGAGTTCCTTTTCTTGGTTTTTGTTGATCCAGCCAGTTCCAGAATGCATCGAGTACAGGTTTCTCTTTTTCTAAGCGATACGCTTTTCGCTGCTCAGGCGAGTGCTGTCTGCCTTTGGAAATGCGTTCATAATCAAACAGCTTGGAACAGAATTGGACTCCCTGTACCGCTGGGTTACTGTAATCGTACTCTTTTCCTTTTGGCACAGCCTCAATAAAGTATCTTCTTGTGTGAGACCAGCAGGAGCAGCGTTTGATTCCGGGAAGATTATGATATCCCTGATATCCATCCGTTTCCAGATATCCATCTGAAAAACCATCCAGAAACGATACCGCGTGATATTTTGCCCTCGTTTCGGTGTAATGGTAAAGGATAATCGGTGGAAGTCCATCTTCTCCTGAACGAAACAGCCACATGAAAGAATCCGTCTCAGGATTTCTTTCGGGCTCCTGTAAAACCTGAATCCTTGTTTCATCTGCCATAAGAAAAGTCCGCTCAAGCAGCTGACGATGCAGATAATCATACAATGGTTTGAAATAATTCTTTGCGCAATAGATAATCCAGTTTGCAAGTGTTGCTCTTGAAAACGGAACTCCAAGCTGCTTCCAATCCTGTTCCTGACGATAGAGCGGCATGGCATTGGCAAACTTCTGATACATAACCCATGCAGCGACCGACTCCGAGGCATAGCTGTTTGGAATCAGCGCTTCAGGAACAGAAGCTTTTACAAACTTGATATTTTCTGCCATTGTATTAGCAGTAGAGCACACCGGACACTTATAGGTCTCACGATAGATGTTGACTACTTCGCCCCGGGCTGGAGTATACCGGAATTCATGACGGACAAACTCTTTTCCGATTGCTTCAAGTCTGGCGCCGCATTCGCCACAGCTACGCTGATCCTCTGGTAATGAAATAAGCTCATCCCGGGATGGGACACCTTTAAAGAGTTCCTGGTGTGTACGTTTACTTTTTCGTTTATGTTCCGGAACAGTAATGGCAGATATTTCGGGAGTATCATCAGCTTCCTGTTCAGCTTCATCAAACAGATTCATCTGGCCACAGATCTCTTTGCTCTTTTCACTGGAGGTACCGAAAAGTTTCTTCGTCAGGTAATCAATTTTTTCCTGAAGAATCTTTTTTTCCTCACGGTCCGCCGCAATGGTTTGCTGCAGCGATTTAATCAATTCTGTCTGTGCCGCAATGGTTGTATTCAGTTGGCTAATGAGATCTTTATACTCAAGAATTTTTGAGTCTTTTGCGTTACCAGCCATATGTTTCTGCTCCTTTTTCTATGCTTCTATT
>JAUNJG010000168.1 GCA_030533385.1 Eubacteriales bacterium
AACTTTTCTTTTCATCTTGTTTCCTCCTGTACTTAATTTGGTGGCTTTATTGTACTCCAGCCGTAAAAAGGGGACAAATGTAATATGTAATCAATTTCAGATGACATTTGTAATCAAAAATGGAACCGGCCCGGATAAGCGGGCGTCCGGTATCGGATTTTGTCTTTTTCTGAAAGAATAAAAAACAAAAAAAGAGGTGATTTTCTCTGGATCAGATGATAAAATATGAGTATATGAAAGAGCAGAAGCGGATCTTGTTCATAAGGCTGCGGCTTCCGTCTGGGGGCTGTGGTGACAAAAAATAGGAGAACGTATATGGATATTTTATATATTGTAATGCCGGCATATAATGAGGAGGCAAATATCGAAAAGACAATCCGGTCATGGTATCCGGTCATCGAACGGCATAACGGGGACGGCAAGTCCCGCCTTCTTATTTTCGACGACGGCAGCAAGGACACCACGCTGGCAAAGGGCAAGGCGCTGATGGAGGAGCTGCCCCTTTTTGAAATCATCCACAAACCCAATTCCGGCCACGGGCCCACCGTGCTCCACGCATACAAATACGCGATCCAGTCAGGAGCCGACTATGTCTTCCAGACAGATTCCGATGGACAGACGAATCCTGCTGAATTCGAGGCTTTCTGGAAGGAGCGGAAAAAATACGATGGTATTTTCGGGACGAGGTCGGTCAGAGGGGATGGCAAAGCCAGAGCGTTTATCGAGAAGGTGGTATGCCTTCTTCTAAGGATCTATTTCGGCGTCCGCATACCGGACGCCAACGCCCCGTTCCGCCTGATGAAGTCTGATGTCCTGGAGAAATACCTAAGGAAGCTGCCTTCCGATTATAATCTGCCGAACATTATGATCACAACATACTTTTCGTATTATCATGAAAAAATGAAGTTCATAGAAATCTCTTTCAAACCCAGAACCGCAGGCGGCAACTCCGTCAATATCCCCAAGATCGTAAAGATCGGCTGGAAAGCCCTGGGGGATTTCGCGGCGTTGAAAAAAGGCTTATAAAGGAACTCTTTCCGAAGGAGGATTGACGCTAGGCGGGAGAGGCCGTTTTTTCGCTGGCGGGATGATATTCCTATGATTTTTTAACAGGGGCCGTTGTGGTTTGTCACAACGGCCCCTGGGGGGGCCGCTTTTTTGGAGCGGGTTATTTCCTTATTTCAGCTTCTTCCCTTTCATCCGGCAGCTTTTTTCCGCGAAGGCGATGCCGTAGACCCAAACGGTGTCCATCAGCTCTACCAGCTCCTCCGCGTATCGTTTATCCTGGATCTGCTGAAGGGCTTCCTCGCATTTCCTGTTCATTTCGATCTCATTCTCCGCCCGCTTTATCTCAATGACAATGCCAAATCTGCGCCTGCTGTATTCCCTCACCACAATGTCGCTTCTTCCAAGCCCCATCTCCCGGTTTGAGATCAGCTTCCAATCCTTATTTCCCGAAAGCAGGCCAATCAGGAAACCGTGATAAAAATCTTCCTTCTGGTCGTGGTAGCTGATGGTGTATCGGAGCTGATCGGAAATAATCCGTTCCGCAGTCTCTACTTCTCCACACACCAGAGCGTGATACATTTCATTCAGCACATCGGCAGAGCTTTTGATTTTTTCGCTGAACCACATTTGAATCTTTTTCACAAAGATGTCCCGGACTTCCCTGTTGGGAATGACAAGGCGCACGCAATCCTCCCTTTCCGCTTCCCGTTCCCTGTCCCGCGTCAAATAACCGGTCAGATACAGAACGCTCCACAGGTTTTCGA
>JAUNJG010000169.1 GCA_030533385.1 Eubacteriales bacterium
ATCTGTCTGTCACACACCGACAAAGCCGCCGGTCTGTGGGTTACGATGATGACGGTCTTATCTGTCATGGACTTAATATTTTCAAGTACTTTTCTCTCAGTATCCGCATCCAGTGCCGAAGTTGCCTCATCAAGAATCAATATAGGACTTTCCGAGAAGATTGCCCTTGCGATAGCGAGGCGCTGCATCTGTCCTTCCGAAAGCCCAAGTCCCCGTTCTCCAAGAAGCGTATCTGCCCCGCAAGGCAGTTCACTTACAAAATCACAACAGGCAAGGGTAAGAGCCTTATGTATCCGCTCCTCATTGCCCTGCTCTCCGGGGTCAGCAAATGCCACCACACTGCGGATGCTTCCACTCATTAAGTGATTGCCCTGTGGCACATAGGCAAAAAGCCTTTTATAGCTTTCATCCGGTGTAACGCTTCCTGCCTGTGGCTTATATAAGCCTAAGAGGAGCTTTAGCACCGTACTCTTGCCGCAGCCGGATGCTCCGGTAAATGCCACAAATTCTCCCTTACGGATGGTCAGGGAATAATCACGGAGCACTTCATTATCTTCATCGTAGGAAAAATCCACATGATCCATGCTAAGTGCCTCAAAGTGATTTTCATAGTAGTCTTTTACCTCTTCCACCGATAAAGACTTCTTTTTCCCCGGCTTAAATTCTTCCGCTTCCATCAGCCGTTCAGCACTGGCTGTCATGGCAAAATACTTTGGAAGATACCCGGTAATATTGGCAAAGGGATTTTGTATCTGGCTGATAAGCTGTAGCATCGCCATAAAGGTTCCATAGGTCATGTCCCCATTATAGATTCCAAAGGCTCCATATACAGCACCCAGCACATAGGCTCCATTCATGACACCGCCAAAGCCGATATTGCAGATATTGGAAAAATGATTCTTTTTCATGCGAGCCTTTTTGTGGTCTGCCATAGTGCTTTCCGCCTGCAAGACACTTTCCTCTTCCCTGTCAAATGCCTTTACAATCATCAGACTTCCCAGATGCTCCTGCAGAAAGATTCGGACAATGCCGTCCTTTTCCTGCATCCTTTTGTGGAGCTTCTTTAATCTCTTGCGAAAGGCATAGGTAAGGAGAACAAGGAGAATCCCACCCGGTACAAGAATATAGAAAAACTTCGGCACCATCATCAGAATCACCACAAGAGCACCTGCCATTCTGGTCATCATGCCTGCCACTCCCGGTACAATGGTAGCAAGTCCTTCCGCTACCACCACCGTATCTGAGGTGAGGCGGTTCATCCATTCCCCGGAATGCACAGCTGTCACTTCCCCATAATCCCTCATCAGAAGTTCACGAAAGAGTCGTTTCTTAAAGGCATTCTCATAGCTTGCCTTGGAAAATTCCTCTAAGAAACGAAGCAGAGCCCGAAGGGCAATCTGTGCCACCACAAGGGAAGCAAATAAAAGGATATGTAATATCATCCCGTCCTTATCGTGGGATACGGCAGCATCTATGATGCCACGAAGCAAAAGGGCATAAAAAACACTGCTGATACCGAGAACCATCTGCACCAGCAGTAAAATAACAATATACAATTTGCCACGACCTGCCACCCGGCTGATAAAGCGAAGGGCAGTGGTCTGATTGTCCTTTTTATTCTCTTTCATAATATCCTTCTGTCCTGCCGCTGTCGCAGGGTATATATTACATCCATTATTTATCTTTTCTTCTCAATATACGGGAACACTTTAGCCATATTTTTTTCATCAGTATTCTAATCCGGTATGGCTTGCACC
>JAUNJG010000014.1 GCA_030533385.1 Eubacteriales bacterium
CCTCCCCCATAAGGCCGTTTTTTTTTCTTTGTCGCTGTGCTATACTTAAGAAGATGAGCAGGATACTTCTGCCTCAACGGTTGGCGGCAGAGCGCAGCGCTTTTTGCCGCCGGACGATTAAAAAATTTGACTGGAAAGCAGGTATAAGACTATGGATTACCAAATTACCGGTACTACGGTACTGACAGGACTTTTGGGGAGCCCTGTGGCTCACAGCATCTCCCCTCTGATGCACAATGAAAGCTTTCGCGCTCTGGGACTTGATTACGCCTATCTTTGTTTCGACGTGGGAACCGACGGACTTGCGGCCGCCGTGGAGGGACTGCGGGCCATGGGGGCAAGAGGATGGAACGCCACCATGCCGGACAAGAACCTGATGTGCAAGCTGGCCGATCGTCTCTCCCCCGCCTCGGAAATCAGCGGGGCGGTCAACACCATCGTCAATGACAACGGCGTGCTGACAGGCTACACCACCGACGGCATCGGCTACATGCGCTCCGCCGAGGAGGCGGGCTTTCACCTGCCGGGCAAAATCATGACGCTGCTGGGAGGCGGAGGAGCCGCCACCGCCATCCTGGTGCAGGCCGCCCTGGACGGCATGAAGGAAATCCGCGTCTTCAACATCAAGGACGCCTTTTATGACCGCCTCGTCTCCCTGGCAGCGCAGCTTAACGAGCGAACTTCCTGCCGCGTCACAGTACATCCGCTGCCAGACGACAGGGCGCTTCGCACCTCCATCGAGGAGAGCCATATCCTGACGAACGGAACGGGGGTGGGCATGGCGCCGCACACGGATGCCTGCATCCTGCCCGACGACTCCTTCCTGCGCCCGGATCTCATCGTCTCCGACGTGATCTACAATCCACGGGAGACGAAGCTTCTCTCCATGGCAAAAGAAAAAGGCTGTCCTTACTTTAACGGCCTTCACATGCTCTTATATCAGGGGGCGGCGTCCTTCGAGCTTTGGACAGGACAAAAAATGCCGGTGGAACTGATCAAAGAAAAATATTTCAAAGAATGAGTGCAAATGCCAGGATAAAAACAACCCTTCCGGCGGTGATGAATCTGCCGGGAGGGCTGCATGACAAAAAGGCCGCTGCCAAATGGCAACGACCTTTTATTTATGTCTGTCTGGAAGCGACCCTGTTTTCGACGGGCAGAGGCTTCGACTTTTTTGTTTTTTCCGATGGGATGTTGTCCGGTTTCCTCTTTGGAGAGGATTTCTTTTTTACCAGTCGGCTTTCGGTCGGGCTTTTTGCCGCAGACCCCGCTTTCTTTGGCCGGGCTGCCACAGAACTTTTCTTCTTTGCCGCAGCCTTTTTCACCGTGCCTGCCGCCGGTGCGCCTTTTGACATCGGTCGCCTCGTTCCGGCCTTCCCTTTTATCGCCTGTCTTTGCGTGGACTTCCCCGCCACAGGTCTTTTTGAAGGCCCCTTCTTTTTCAGGACGCCTTTCCCGGAAGACTTTCTTTTTTTCAGTCTCACCGGCTCCTCCAGCTTATCTCCGTAGATGAGAGACAACAGCTTGTTCATCAAAAAGATGACAATCATCTCCCCGTAATACAGATAGCCGAAGTCACTTTTTAAAAACAGGAAAACCTTTCCCACCCAGGGGATGTGGAAACGATAGGTTCCGATGATGTCCTCCCTCTTCGTCTCGTAGTAATCCAGCTCCTCTTCCCCTTCCGCATTGGTCCGGTAGATGATATCTCCTTCCTCATTCACTTCCTTGTGATGGAAATGGTGGGTCAGCACGATGGGATCTCCAAATCGGTCTGCCCGGAAGGTGATGATTTGCCCGGGCTGCAGATGCAGCGTCTCATCGGGCTTCGTCCTTCGCGTCACTACGAGAGAAAACACGGGAATCCGAGGTTCCATACTGTCCGTCAGCACCACATACATCTGGTGCCCGCTGTACTCGGAAATCTTTTCAGGAAAAAGAAGAGCCAGAACGCCTGCGGCAACACACACTCCGAGAAAGAGGTAGTGAAGCAACTTCGGTTTTTGTAATCTTCTTTTTCGTTTTAACATATAATATCAGACAAATGTATCTTATTCCGGCGTGTTATCAGTTATTACTGTAGTTATTCTACTACTTCTTCCCCAGCCGTTCCAACCAGCGTGCCTTGTACGGTCACTGTCAGATCACCTACTTCATCCCACTCTTCATTGGTTTTAGAGCCCCCATTCTCACCTTGTACTTTTGGCACTAAGTGTACTATATATGTAGCATCTCCCTCTTTAACAGTACTATCCTGGTAAGTCGAAGAGTCAGTCTTCAAACCTTTTAAAGGAGTATTAGGCGCAAGACTGTCTGCTGCCTTCTCCTCAACAGTTATTATAAAGTCTTTTTCAGATACTTGAATGCTTCCGTCTACGTTTTGACCTTTAACTGTTGGTTTAATCTGTAAAGCACCTATTTTTTTATCCACATGATTTACATTAAACGTTGCCTCAGCATCTACTGTAGCAAAGTCATCTAACTGCCTTGTATCAGCATTATTCGACATCGTTGGCTGAGTAGCTTTTATAATTACCGGTTTATCCAAACCTATAGTATTTGACTGAGAATCTGTCACCTTATCCCACTGTGCGTACGTTCCTGCCGTCGCTGCCACCATCATGCAAGATGTCAACATTGTCAAGGCTGTTCTTTTTTTCATAGTTCTATACCCCTTTCCTCGGACTCTCCGTCCTTTCCATGTTCTGTTGTCACCGGACACTCCCCACGGCGACAACCGGAGAACACCTGCCTCTGCCACCACTGCGTCTTTCCATGTCATCGGACACGGCAATGCCTCAGTGTTCGCAAGGCATCTCATACCATTCTCCCATGTCCTGCGCTGCGGTTAATATCTTCACGCTGACTTTATTTATATTTCTTATGTATTTATCATAACATAAAGTCGAAAAAGGGATAAATATATGTTTTGCTGTAAGAAGCTATATCATTTTTGATATATCTTAGGGTAAAAAGAAACTGCGGACGGAAAAAGTGTCCTGCCCTACAGAGAGAAATCTTTGAGCTGGTAGGCGTCCTGCACCAAATTTAAGAAGGTGATGGCGGTGTCGGGCAAGGCGCTTTGCCGCCCGTTTCCCTTGCAGAGAAAGACGAAGTTCTGACAGACTTCTCCTCCCTCCAGCCGCACGCTCTCTATGGAGGAGTTGGAAAGCTCCTCAATCTGCCAGCGGTTTCCCACCAGATACCCTCCCTGGTAGCGCAAAATCTGGAGCATGGCGTGGTAGTTGGTCACTGTGATGGTCTTTTGGGAAACTTGCTGGGTAATGTGTTCTTCATGCATGAGCAGATTCAGATTGGCAAAAAAATCATGGGGTGGATGGATGTAGACGTAGTCTGCCAAATCCTCGGTTCGCACGGAATCCCTGCCCGCCAGCTCGTGATCTTTGTGGACGTGAATGTAGGTTTCCGAGCGATCCCACACCTTTGCCTCCAGGTTGTGCGTTTCCGTCATCTTTAAAAACATGGGCATCTGGCGGTCGTTTAACACAAGGAGGGCAAAATCCGAGGTGCCCTCCGCCACCTCCTTCAACGCCTGCTCCGCCGCAGTCTCGTGAAAGCAGATTTCCAGATTGTCTGCCTGTATTTTCTCCTGGAAGCGCAAGACCAGATTGTCCTTTAAATATAAGTTGCTGACGGACATCTTCAGACTGCTCACCGTGCCGCCATCCCTCACTTCCTTGAGCCGTTCCAGCATCTCCACCTGTTCCCGGATAGATTTGGCATAATAATAGACCTGCCTGCCAAAGGGGGTCGGCTCCACTCCCTGCACGGAGCGTATGAGCATCTTTGCGCCAAGCTCCTCCTCCAGCAGATGAATAGAGCGGCTCAGATTCGGCTGAGACAAAAACAGCTTATCCGAGGCAGCGCTGATGCTTCCGCAGTCCACCACCTCAATAAAATGTTTCAACTGATTTAATTTCATAAACTCTCCTTCTATGCTTTTCCACAGTGTTTTTCATCGAGAGGGACGAAGGCTTCCTCGATTTCTGCACACAGGCCTCCTTCTTTCGGCCTGCCCTCCACTCTTATTTTCTTCCGTAGTAGGCATCCGCCCGACCGGAGATTTCATTATAGAACACGGCCTCCGAGGCGTGAAGGTAGGGCAGCATATAAAAAAAGCCCAGACCCAGACTCAGGATGCCGAGCAAATACCAGCCAAGGAAGCTTACGCGCAGGCAAAAAAGCTGCCAACGGTTCCCCCTCATAATCTTCTTGGACATCCGCATGGCTTTTCCCACGGAGTATTCCGGTTTTTCTTCCAGAATGTAGGGAACCATGGCGTAGGAATGTATGGCGATCACGCCGGGAACGACAAAAAGCAGCGTCAGAAAAAACTCACAGGAAAACAGCGCCAGCTTCATGTAGACGGCTCTCCACATCTGTCCGAGATGCCGGACGACCATGGCGGGAGATGCCTCTCTGCGGTCAAGGAGGGCCAGATTAAAGTCGATGAATCCAAAGCGGGCCGTCCCTCCCACAAAAAAATAAAAGAGGGCCAGCGCCGTTCCCCCCAGCAATATCCACAAAAAAAAGTGAGGGATGCCCTCAAAAACCGCCATGGACACTCCCATGCCGACAAGAAATAACACAATAAAATGCGCCGATGTGCAAAAAGCGCCGAAACCGGCTGCCAGCAAGGTCGCCGCCACCGCCTTCCCCCAGTTTCCTCGAAGGGAATCCTTTGCAATGTCCCTATACTCTGCTGCTGTCAATTTCATGTGTGCTCCTCCTTACCATCGGCGTTTTCCTCCCTATCCGCAAATATCCCACATTTCCTTTACTCTGACGACCTCATTCAGCGTCATGTCCCGGAAAGCCTCGTTCTTTGGCTGGTTGCTCAGGGCATTCGTCTCTTTCCTGTAGGCAATCTCCTCGTTGACCTCCTCTATGGTCACTCCTTTTTCTTTTAATAACTTTGCGGCTTCATATCCTCTCATCGCATTTACCTCCTATTCGGGCCATCTTTTGCCCTTTTTGATTTTTCCTGTCATCTCGTCCGGGGAAGTCTCTCTCCGGAACTTCCCCTCTGTTCTCTACTCGGTTCCCAGCAGAAATTTTGAGTAGGAGCGGGGACTTTTCGTACTGCCGGAGAAGCTACAGGATCGGTACATATACTCCGTGTAGTAAGACACCAGCGTCTTTTCATCTTCGCTGACAGGCACCGGCGTCTTGATGAGCATGGTGTAGATGTTGTCACCGTCCACCCGGACTACTTTGTAGACTTCCAGATCTTCTTTCTCAAATCCATCCACAATATAGAGGGCAGAACTTCGGTAGATGGTGCTGACATTTGACAGCGTATCCGCATCCTCTCCATACTGCGCCGACACCGCATCCCTGGCTGTCTGTCCCTCCGGCTTTGGCTCCTGGGAAAAGAGCAGCAGAGCGTCATTATCCCTTCCCCGGAAGGCGATGGCATATCTGTCCTCATTTTTTCCGGCGAAGGCCTCCACCTCGTAAAACAAGCGCTTTGGATAGGCGAAGGAGAACTTTTCTCCCATGTTATCCTCCACGTCCTTTCCGGAGAACCAGTCGTAGTCCTCCTCCAGAAGCACCCGGTGATAGTCCAGCTTTTTCCGGGAGGTGATGCGGATGCCCCACCGGTCCGCCAGCTTTTCCTCCGGATCCTCCTCCGTACTCTGCTCTCCGGTGTGCTCCTGCTCCACCCAGTCTTCCACATCGAGCTTTTGCATCGAATCTGCCTCCGCATATTCCTTTTGGCTGACCATGTACATAAAAACATACAAAAAACCAAACATTCCAAAAAAGGAGATGCAGAAGGCGACAAATACTTTTTTCATCATTTTTTTCATATGTTCAGACATTGTACTCCCCTATATTATCTGGCGGCGGTTATCTTTTTCTTCTTCTCCGTCCCCGAAACCAAGGGTGTCATACCGGGCCTTTGCCTCCTCCCAGGGAAGCACGTCCCTCTCCTCTTTCAGGTAGGAGAGGATGTCCGCAATCCCCTCTCCCGTGTAGGCGCTCGTGTAAAAGATTTTCCGACAGCCCGCCAAGCTCAGCCACGCCGCCGCCTGCTCCGGTTTCGCCGCCCAATGGTCAATCTTGGTCACAACGCCCACCACCTCCCGGTTGCACACCGGTGTCAGGTTCGGGGAGTAGAGAGAATAAGGCTCCGTGGCGTCAAGGAGCAGCCCTACCACGTCGGCTTCCGCCGTGAAAACCGCCAGGGCAGAGATGAGATTTTTGGACTGCAAGTATTCTCCCGGAGTATCGATGATGGCGTCGTAGTGATTGACATACTGGGTTTTATGGTATGTAATGGTCTTTCCCTTCATCGCCTGGGTGAGGGTGGTCTTTCCCGCCTCGCTTCGTCCTATGAACATGATTTTACGCATCTGACATCTGCTCCCGTTTTTTCCATTCTTCCATACATTCTTTGCTGCAAAAAGTGTGCGTCGTCCCGTCTTTTCCATGGCAGACACAGACATCCTCGTCGTCGTCAAAGGACGTGTCGTAGCAGTTTTCGCACACGATCATGCCTTCCGTCTCCGCATCAATGAACTCCTGAAACAGGGTATCTATATCCATCAACTGTCTGATGACGCTCTCCACATCGGCGCCCGTCCTGCTCTCTTTTTTCCCGACAGCATTTTTCTTTTCTTCACCCAATCTGCTCTCCTCCTGTCCGCTGTTTCCCTCCCGGAAGTCTTCTCCTTCGCCTATCCCGGCTTATCTCACCCTGACTGCAACGGTGTTTGAGAAGTCGGAGTACACCGTCACACCTCTTATCTTCCGGCTGATTTTTATTTTAAAGTAGTATTTTTTCCCTGATTTTAATTTTCTGACCACCGCTTTTCCCTTCCCGGCACCCTTTTTCAGATGCCGCCAGGGGCCTTTTTTCTTTCTTCCATAGTAAATGTGGCACGTCGTCCCCTTCTTTTTCGGCTTAAAAGACAGTCTGACCGATTTTTTTGCAGCGCGCACCGCCTTTATCCGAGGCTTTAGGAAGCCATGGTCTGCCATGAGAAAATTCAGGTCGGTTTTGCCCATGATCCCGGCAACCTGCCCCTGGTTCGTCGCCTGCCACATCCGGTAAACGCCTCCGTAGCCGCACCGGCCGCTGTAATGCGCCACCCACTTCTCTCTCCCGTCAAAGGCCGGACCAATGAGAAGATTGGTGAAGGTGCTGACGCTGGCATAGACGCCCGCCGTGTATCCCGCCGCCTCGATGCGGCTGCAAAAAGCCTCGGCAATCTCCTCTCTTTGCTGCGCCGTGGTCCGGGCGAAGATGGAGGGATCCTCGATGTCCAGGTACACGGGATAGGAAAGAACGTGTCCCCGAATCAGCCGCAGCACATGCTCCGCCTCACTGACGGCCCGGCTGACGGAATCGGCGTAAGAATAAAGATAGACACCGTAGGGTATCCCCGCCGCCTGACAGCCCGCCGCATTTTCCTGCCATCGGGCGTCGTCCTGCTCCAAAAGGTTCTCCCCGTAGCCGCAGCGGAGAATGGCAAACTCCACACCGTCATTTTTTACAGCCATCCAGTCGATGGGGCCGTTGTTGCTGCTGACATCGATGCCTCTTGCGATGGCGCCGTTGATGACCGTCCCGTCTGCGCTGTAATAGGCGTCCCCCTGTCTCGTCCACGGTTCCGCCTGAAAAAGCGCCGCCTTCTGCACGAAGGTCCGACTCCTCCCGGATGTCTCCTCCGCCCGGGCGGGCAGAGATGTCCCCATCACGACAAGGCACAGGAACAAGCCAAGCAGGCGTCGCCGCATCCGATCACATTTTTCCATCGCTTCCCTTCCTTTCTGTCTGACAGGGACATATCTCCCCTCTCATCTGATATAAGCTTTATTTATTCTACCTTTGAAACCTATCCTTGTCAATCAGGGAAACGATGTTTTCACAGAAACGACAAAAGGAGATGCCCTTTTGTCAGCAGAAAAACAGGAGGGAAACCTTCCCCGGTGTTCTTCTGCCGCAACCGGCATCTCCTCTTTATAGATTTTTTATATTATTGTTCCTCTTCTGTCTGTTCTCTTTGCGCCATGATTGCACAGGCTGCCAAAGAAAGGTAGGCCTGCTCCTTGGAATCACTTCTGGAGGTGATGGCAATCGGAATTTTTGCTCCCATGATGATGCCGCAGCTGTTGGCGCTCGCATGCATCTGAAGGGCCTTAATCATAAGGTTTCCTGCCATCAGGTTCGGCACGATGATACCGTCGAACTCTCCGCAGTATGGGCAGTCATAGTTTTTGAGGCGGGCAGCTTCCTTGCTCACAATCAGGTCATAAGGAATCGGTCCGACCAGATTGCAGTCTGCAAAAGGATCCTCGTTTTGCTGCATCACAAGGGTCTGCGCCTCCACCGTGTCTCTCATGTGGAAACTCGGTTTTTCCACGAGGGAGAGCAGCGCAATGTTCGGGTGTTCCACCCCGAGCATACGGAGAGCCCGCACCATGTTTCTGATTACCTCTTTTCTCTGTTCCAGGGACGGCTCCACGAGAATCGTCACGTCAGAGATGGCGGTAATCTTTGCACATCCCGGAATCTTTAACATCACCACATGGGTCATGAGGTTTTTGTATAACAGATGGTTGCCTTTATTTAATATCGGCATGAGGAAATCTCTCGTCTGGGTGTTTCCCCGCATGAGGACGTCCGCCTTGCCGGCGAGAATCATCTCGATGGAGTACTGTACCACGTTGACATCGTCGGAAACCGGCTGCAAATCATAGTCTCTGTCCTGGAGTCCGAGTGTATTGAGCATATCTGTAATTTTTTTGCGGTTTCCCACCAGAATCGGGGTGACGAAACCACTCTCCTGGGCATCAAAGGCTCCCAGAAGAATATTTTCCACATCAGCTCCGGCAATCGCCACCCGCACCGGGCGGCTGATGGCCTTCGCCTGATTTACTATCGTGTCAAAATCATGTGCAAATTCTTCGTTCATAAGTTAAGTTCCTCCTCTTTTTCACCGGAAGCGGACGGAAACCCGCTTCATTTTTTATGCATGAGACGGCGCCATCCGCCCCATCCTCCCGCACAGTGGGGACATTTGCCGGGTACCGGCTAAAACAGCTCTCCGATTTTCAGGAATAACGGAGCAAATACAAGAGAAACTACCGTCATCAGCTTAATCAGAATGTTGATGGAAGGCCCCGAGGTATCTTTGAAAGGGTCACCGACCGTGTCGCCCACAACGGCTGCGTGGTGAGCCTCGCTGCCTTTTCCTCCATGATTGCCGTCCTCGATATATTTTTTCGCATTATCCCAGGCTCCGCCGGAGTTGGACATGAAGATTGCCAGCATGACGCCGGTGACAAGGGAACCTGCCAGCAGTCCACCGAGCGCTCTCGGCCCCAAAATCACACCGACCAAAATAGGCGCTGCTACTGCCATGATACCCGGAACCATCATCTCTTTCAATGCTGCCTGCGTGGAAATTGCCACGCAGGAGGTGTAGTCCGGCTTTCCGGTTCCTTCCAGGATGCCAGGGATCGTGCGGAACTGTCTTCTCACTTCCTCAATCATCTTGTAAGCCGCCTTGGACACGGAATCCATGGTGAAGGCGGAGAACAGGAACGGAAGCATGCCGCCGATGAAAAGACCTACGATAACTTTATAGTTCAACAAATCAATGCCTGACTCAAACAGGTTGACTGCCTGGGCGTAGGAGACGAAGAGGGCGAGGGCGGTGAGGGCCGCAGAGCCGATGGCAAATCCTTTTCCCATGGCCGCCGTGGTGTTTCCTACTGCGTCAAGCTTGTCCGTGATCTTACGAACGCTGGAATTTAAGTGGGACATCTCCGCAATACCGCCGGCGTTGTCCGCAATCGGGCCGTAAGCATCCACCGCCACCGTGATTCCCGTGGTGGAGAGCATCCCTACGGCTGCCAGGGCAATACCGTAAAGTCCCGCAAACAGGTAAGCGCCGATGATGCCCACGGAAATCATGAGAATCGGAAATGCCGCAGATTGCATACCCACCGCAATGCCGCTGATGACCGTCGTCGCCGGCCCCGTCTCAGACTGCTGGGCAATCTTTTTTACGAAACGATAGTCGCCGGAAGTATACACCTCCGTGATGTAACCGATCAGCAGGCCGACAACCAAACCAAAAATAATAGAAATCGCCTCGTTGAAACGGCCGAAGAACATTTTACTGAAAATGAGCACACCGATGACCACGATGACGCTGGCGGCATAGCTGCCGTACTTTAACGCCTTGTGAGGGCTGGACTTTTCGTCTCCCTTTACAAAGAAGGAACCAACGATGGAGGCAAACACGCCGAGGGCCGCAATGAGCAGAGGAAAGACCGCTCCGTTGACATCGTAGCTGACCACGCCGAGGGTCACGGCGGATACGATGGAGCCGACATAGGACTCAAAAAGGTCCGCTCCCATTCCTGCCACGTCACCCACGTTATCTCCCACATTGTCCGCAATAACCGCCGGGTTACGAGGATCATCCTCAGGAATACCGGCCTCCACCTTGCCGACCAGGTCGGCTCCCACGTCGGCAGCCTTCGTGTAAATACCGCCGCCCACACGGGCAAAGAGTGCGATGGAAGAAGCGCCGAGGGAGAATCCTGACAGTGCGTCAGGACTTCCTGTCACCATGTAAATAACGCTGCATCCGAGGAGGCCGAAGCCTACCACGCACATTCCCATGACCGCCCCGCCGGAAAAGGCCACGGACAAGGCCTTGTTCATGCCGCTGTCCTTCGCTGCGGCAGCCGTGCGGACGTTGGCCTTGGTCGCCACGTTCATGCCGATGTAGCCGGCCACCGTGGAAAAGACAGCGCCCACCAAAAAGGCAACGGCGGTCACCCAGCTTCCGATGCCGATGCCAATCAGCACGAAGAGCACGGCAACAAAGACGACAAGAATCTTGTACTCTGCCATGAGGAACGCCCTTGCCCCCTCATGAATGAAATCCGCAATCTCTCTCATCCGATCCGTTCCCGCATCCTGCTTTCCTACTTTGTTTGTCAGGTAAAAAGCGAAAAGCAATCCGCAGATGCCGAAAATCGGCGCAAGATAAACTAAATAATCCATAAATTTTCCCCTTTCCTTTTCTATCTTTTGGATACATTTCTCTTATTATTACGAAATCCATTTCATTTGTAAATGTGATTTGTTGTTATCTGACAAGATATGTCTGTATTTTATTGTTTTACTTTCATATATTGATGTGAAAAGATATAAAATGTAAACGCTTTCGGTAATTGTATGGATTTTCGTACATTTTTTGGGACATTTTCGGTCATTTTTCTTTTGAATGAACAAAAAATCCTTTTGAATATATAGTGATATATTTTCAAAACATTTCTATTTTTTCTTCAAATATAAACGCCCGGCAAAAAGCCGGGCGCTTCTCACAGAGCAGACCTCCGAAATCCGCTTCGCTGCTTTCTCATGAACGCAGACTGCTTCACAGCTTTCAGCGGTGGCTTTGCATCCCCACTTAATGCTCTGGGCATTTGAAGTGAGACACTGCTTATTCTGCGTTCAAAAAACGACGGGCGGAGGAGGGCGTCCGTCTACCGCCTGATTTTAATGTGGGTTTCTCTCAGCTGCATCTCAGATACTTCTCCCGGCGCTCCGCACATCACGTCCTGGGCATTTCCGTTCATCGGGAACGGAATAACCTCCCGGATATTGTCCTCATCTCGAAGAAGCATTATCATCCGGTCCACGCCCGGCGCCATGCCGGCGTGCGGCGGTGCCCCGTACTGGAAGGCACTGTAGAGCGCTCCGAATTTTTGCTGCAAATCTTCCTCGGTGTATCCGGCAATCTCAAAAGCTTTTATCATAATATCCAGATTGTGATTTCGCACGGCACCGGAGGAAAGTTCCACGCCGTTGCAGACGATGTCATACTGATATGCCAGAATGTCGAGAGGATTCTTCGTTTCCAGCGCTTCCAGACCGCCCTGCGGCATGGAGAACGGGTTGTGGGTGAAAATCACCTTTTTTTGTTCTTCGTCATATTCATACATCGGGAAGTCGTTGATGTAACAGAACCGATAAGCATTTTCCTCGCACAATTCCAGACGCTCTCCAAGCTCAGAGCGAATCTGTCCGGCGTAGAGGGACGCCTGTTTTTCCTTGTCGGCAATGAAGAAGATGGTATCGCCCGGCTTCAATCCGGCCAGGTCCGCAATCTCCTGCTTCATGTCCTCCGGAATAAATTTATCAATCGGCCCTTTGTAGCTTCCGTCTTCCAGCACTTCCAGATAGCCCAGGCCGCCCATGCCGATGGAGCGGGCAAACTTCAAGAGTTTTTCATGGAAGCCCTTGGACATCTTTCGGGAGACGTTGATGGCCCGAACCGTCAATCCGTGGAACGGTTTGAAGGTGCAGCGCTGGAAGAAGTCCGTCACGTCGATAATCTCCAGAGGATTTCTCAAATCCGGCTTGTCTGTTCCGTATTTCAGCATGGCCTCGGCATAGCTGATGACCGGATACGGCGCCGGAGTGACGGCAGCACCCTCTGGCGCAAACTTCTCAAAGACGGCGGAAAGCACTTCCTCTCCCACCCGGAACACGTCTTCCTGGGTGGCAAAGCTCATCTCGAAATCCAACTGGTAAAACTCGCCCGGTGATCTGTCCGCCCTGGCATCCTCGTCCCTGAAGCAAGGGGCAATCTGAAAATATTTGTCAAAGCCGGACACCATCAAAAGCTGTTTGTACTGCTGAGGCGCCTGAGGCAGCGCATAAAATTTTCCCTTGTATTTGCGGGAAGGCACGATATAATCCCTGGCTCCTTCCGGGGAGGAGGCGCAAAGAATCGGCGTCTGAATCTCCAAAAATCCCAACTCCGTCATTTTTTCCCGGAGGAACTGGATGACTTTGGAACGGAAAATCATATTGTCTTTCACCTTTTTATTCCTCAAATCAAGATAGCGGTATTTGAGGCGGGTGTTCTCGTGAATCTCTTTGGACCCCGTAATCTCAAAAGGAAGCTGACGATAAACCTTTCCCAGAATGTCCACCTTGTGCGCTTCCAGCTCGATGGTTCCCGTCGGGATTTTTGGGTTGTAAGTCTCCTCGTCCCGATGCTCTATGAGACCTTCCACACAAATGCAGTCTTCTTTGTTGATGCCGTCTAACAAGGCGGTATCCCGCATAACTACCTGAAGCACCCCGTACATGTCTCGCAAATCCAGGAAGGAGACACCGCCGTGGTCCCGGATGTTTTCCACCCAGCCTGCCACCCGAAGGGTCTTTCCCACGTCCTGCTCTTTGATGTTGTCAAGTGTCACATCTCTATAAATGTTTGATGTCTGATACATAAAACTCTCCTTTCTTCTGACTCTTCCACCGCCGCCGACTTCCCTCACTGACCGGCCGTCGGCTTTTCTTTGGATTTTTTCTTTGCCTTCTTCTTTGTCCTCGTTTGTCCTGCCCGTTTTTTCGTCTTGTTTTTTCTTTTTCCCTGCGGCGCTGTCGCCGGCGCTCTTGGGTCGAGCCGGCACCCAAAAAAATATCCCGCCCCGAACAATCTCTTGTTCAGGACGGGATAACCCGTGGTACCACCTGAATTACCGCAGGCTGCCGCCAGCCGGTCACTCATTCACAGGCTGTTTATCGCACAGCAAACGGCGCACCTACTGAGGACAGGCTCCAAAAAACGCTCTGCCCTGTTCAGATTGCTGCTGATAGAGTGTTATTCACGCCAATTCACTTTACGAAGTTCTCACCATCCTCCGCTCACTGGAAACGATAATTTGCGCTACTTCTCTCCGTCATCACATTGTCCTGTTAAATTTTCCCGCCTATCTTACCACAGTTTTTTCAAAATGTCCAGATAAATCTAAGCAAAAAAACTATCGGCTTTTAGAAACAAAGCCGATAGTTTTATGCGCCGCACAAAGGATGCCCATCTTTTGTCGCCGTCAGGCACCCATCTTATCTTTGAGTAGCTTGTCCGCTTCTTCCGCATCCATATCCAGCGCCACAGACAGCTCGTTTACCAGACTGTCTCTTACGAGATACAGATATTTTTCATCCACGGAAGTGATGCGCCGTCCTTTCTCCTCCCGCTGTTTTTTGCGGGTATAGAGAGCTTTGAGCAATCGTATGGAGTCGGTGTAGCTTCCGCTTTGAAGCACCTCCCGGTACTGCTGTTCCTGCGTTCTGGAATCCCGGATTTCCAAATCTTCAAACTCTCCCATATGTGTCAAAAACAGGCAGGCTTCCTCTTTCGTCATGACGGGACGCATCAAAACCTTTTGATTGTCCACCGGAGAGTAGATGGTACTCCCCTTCGAGCGGAGCGGAACCAACACATAATACGTTCTTGTTGTCTCCTCCTCGCTGGCACTCATGTAATCTCTGACCTCACAAACTCCACTGGTACCGTAAATTATGAATTCTCCTTTTTCAAACATTATTCCGCCTTCTTTCCTGCGAATTCATCACACAATCTCACATTTTTCCTTCTATATATAATTTATCAGTTTTTTTGTCGTTTGGTAAGGCTTTTTTCAAACTTTTCTATATTGCCTATATTTTATGACATTTTTCGTCTTTTTTTGTCTATTATTCCCTTATTTCTGTGCAGGCTATCATAAAATTGTTTTTTTATCTATGCATAAAAAAGAGGAGAGGCTCCTTTTTTCATTATAACCTCCCCCGGAAAAATTATACATTTTTCATGGATTCTTCCGAACCACCTTCGCCCGGCGAAAAGACAGACTCTCCTTCTCCCCTTTCATCAGGGCGCCTTCCCGATTTTTTTCAGCACGTCGGCCGCACCTTTTTCCGCCAGTCCATCCACATCTTCCAGCTTTTCTCCCGGTCCGACGTTCCAGCGAAACTGACTGTAGCGATTCAGATAAGAGCTGTCCCGGGAGCAGTCGGGAAATCTTTTGTGCCAGAAAGGATGATGTTTTTTCATGTAGTTCCCCGCCAGTCTCACCGCCTCCGAGGAAGCGTTCCCCGATGGAGTCACCGTCCCGCAAACCTGGACGCCCGCCGGGCTGGAATGGACGAGGACGATGCTGCCGTCCTCACACTGTCCAAGCACGATATACACATGACCCGGCCCGGACATGATGTCCCCCGGCCGATAATCGGTTACTGCAAAAGCAGGCTTCCATCTCCCCCATCCTTTCGCCTCAAAAAACTTCGCCTGCTCCGAGGATTTCCTCACATAACCATCCCCCTCTTTCCCGTTTTTTGTGTGAAAAGTGTTGTAGACTACCCATCCCACAAAACCGGAGCAGTCCAATCCCCTTCCTCTTTGGTAGCGGTGGCTTCTGTAATCGTAGGAGCTTTTTTGTCTTCCGGCAAAGGCTCTCCACCCCGGATTTAGCCCGATTCTCCTTCCGTCGGCCCCGGCGCCCGTGTCCGCCCGATTCCAGCCGCCGCCCCAGATGTACATGGTGGAACCGACGGGGGCCAGGGCGATATTTAAAAAGTTGCCCAGCGTGGATTCCCCCTTCTTCGCCAGAGAAACCCTCTGCTTTTTGCTGTACTTTCCTCTCAGGCGGGAGCCGGGGCCGCCGCAGGCTCTGACTTTATAACAGTAGCGCCCTCCTCTGTTTTTTCTTTTTAGCACGACCTTCCTTTTTGCCGTCCTCCTCACTCTTTTCCATGTCCCCGTTCCTTCTGTTTCTTCCTTTTCCCATATCTCATAACAATCCGCCCGCTTTACAGGTTCCCAGGACAATACCACCTTATTTTTCACTCCACCGGCAAGAAAGCCTTCCGGCGCTCTCAGAACGGCCGCCCTCACCGGCAGGGAAGCCCCAGTCCTCCGGCGCCGGCCGCCAAAATCAACCATGTCATTGTGACCATCCTTCTTTTTTGTTTGCGTTTCTTTATCATTATAGCCTTTCTCCCGTCTCCTAAGAACCGGCATCTGCATACACATCTGCATACACATAAGTAAAGCGGACATTCGCAATCCGCCTCGCTACCTGCTCATGAACGCAGACACCACAACAACAACATGCCAAAACTCCATGTTATTTGATAAAAGAATATAGTTTTTTTCTTCTTTTTGTGATATAGTGAACATATACTAATCATGAGGAGTGTGACCTACTATGCATTTTTTTCAGTACATTTTATCCGGCAGACGAAAAAGGACCCTGTTTTCTGCGCTCTCCTTTTTCTCTGCCTTTTATTTTCTCTCCCTGCCTGTCAGAGCCGGGGAGCTTTATACAACCGACGGCGTCAACATACGGAGCCAGCCCAGCGCTTCCTCTGAAATTTATCTCGCCGTCCCACCGGGAACTCTCGTTTATCCCGTCGGACAAAGTGGCAATTGGATTCAGGTGAACAGCGGACAGGTGACCGGATATATTTATAAGGATTATCTGTCCGCACAGCCGGACGGATCCTCCCCCCAAGAACCTTCTTCTTTTATCAACAGCACAGAAGTGAACCTCCGAGCGGAGGCCAACGGATACTGCCAGATACTCACAGTGCTGGAACAGGGCGAGGAAGTTCGCCTGCTGTCCACATCCGGCAACTGGACGCAGGTACGACGGGAGGACGGAACCTGCGGCTATGTGTACTCCATCTATGTCGGGGAGAAGCAGGGGGAGACTGCCCCAAAGCCTTCCCGGGATGAGGTGATCGCCCAGTACCGCTCCGGCGCCCTCTCCTATGCAAACGGCCGCCTGGGCGACCTTTACAGTCAGGAACTTCGAGACTGTGCCGGCTATGCGGACTGTTCCAGCCTCGTCCGGGACGCTTTTTTATCTTCCTCCGGCGTTCTCATCGGCAACACCACCCTCTCCCAGACTGAGACCATGATGGATTATTTTTATGGTCTCTCCTTCATCACCGACGCCCAGCCGGGAGATCTGCTCTATCATCTCTCCGAGGACAATCACGTTGGTATCTATCTGGGACAGGGACGGGTTTTACACGCCTCCCAGTCTGCCGGAACGGTGCTGATTTCCACCTATGAGACAGACAGCTCCTTCTGGGAGTACGGCTGCAATGCCGCCGCTTACTGCTATGATCACAGCATGGGGGCAGAGGGATAACTTTTCTGGCTACACCAGCCCGGAGACAAAGCACATGAGCGCCATCCAGGTATAGAGAGGATAGTACATTCCGTGTTCATCGGTTCCCCGGCTCAAATGCTCCGCCGCCTCTTTCTTCGTCAGAAGACGAAAACCGTCAAAGGATTCGGTCTCCTCCGCACCGTTTTGATTCATGGACGGCATCTTGTCTCTGTGGATGGCGATGCCCACCAGGGCGTTTGCCTCATCGGTCATACCCGGCGTGGAGAACACGAGAGGGTTCAGGATGGTAATCTTATCCTGATCGGTACACACGATTCCCGTCTCCTCTTCCAGCTCCCTTTTGGCAGTATCTTCCAGGGCATTTGGATTGTCCCAGTCCTCTTCGTCAATGAGGCCGGCCGGAACGCTCAACAAGTACTGTCCCACCGGATAGCGGTATTCCCAGTTTAACAGAAGTCTTGGCTCCTCTCCTTTTATGTAAAGCACGACCGCACAGCTCACGGCATCTGCCATCACATTTTTCCAATCTTTGTCCGGCGTGGTGGCCAGCAGCCGCTCCGGCGCCCTCCTGCTCGCCACATAATAATGTTTTCCTTCTCTGTGTTCGATGTCATACAGTCTCATAAATCTGGAATCATAAATTCTTTTTATCTTATTTTTATCTATCATCCGCACCCGCTGCCAAAGGCAGCTCTCTCCTTTCTTCTCACTGATTGAAATTCATTAAGTTAAGTTAAAATCCACTGTGTCTCTCCTCCCCATGCCTCTCTTTTGCAGGCACAGGCCGCCACACGGCTCATTATATCACAACTGGCATCGCTTTGCGTTTTTTAAGGAGAAACATCAGTTGAAAAAATATTTTTTTCTAGTATAATTTTTATATTACAATAACACACAGAGGATTTTTTTATGCTTACTTATTCTTTTGACAATATGGGAGATGCCTCCCTCTATGAACATCTGTACAAATGCATTAAAAATGACATCATTCACGGTGTTTTGACCGCCGATATGAAGCTGCCTTCCAAACGAAGTTTCGCCGCCAACCTGGGAGTCAGCGCCATCACCGTAGAAAATGCCTACGCCCAGCTTCTCTCCGAAGGGTATATTTATTCCATTGCAAAAAAGGGGTATTATGTCTCTGACTTTTCTAAACACCTGGCAGAAACGACGTCTTACGGGGAAGACCGGGAGGTGTTACAGCCGGAAAGGCCCGTATATTTCGCAGATTTTTCCAGCAATCAGACCCGCCCGGACAACTTTCCTTTTTCCGTGTGGGCAAAACTCATGCGGGAGACGATGAATGACAAAAACAATGAGCTGATGACCCGTCCGCCCTGCGGCGGCATCTATGAGCTGCGGGAGGCCATCGCCGGACATCTGCGTCAGTTTCGAGATATCCACGTCTCCCCGGAGCAGATTTTTGTGGGCGCCGGCACCGAGTATCTTTACGGCCTTTTGATACAGCTCCTGGGGTTTGATAAAACTTATGCCATCGAACATCCCGGCTATGAAAAGATTGCTCAGATTTATGACAGCTACCAGGTACAGCGCTGCCTTGTAAATATGGACGGACAGGGCATCCGCATCGACGAGCTGGAATCCTGCCAGGCAGACGTGGTACATATTTCGCCTTCCCACCATTTTCCCACCGGGCTGGTCACCCCCATCAGCCGCCGTTATGCCCTCTTAAGCTGGGCGGCAAAGTCGGATTCCCGCTATATCATCGAGGACGATTACGACAGCGAATTCCGATTGACGGGAAAACCCATCCCCGCCCTCCAGAGCATTGATTTGATGGACAAGGTGATTTACGTCAACACCTTTTCCAAGAGCCTCGCCTCCACCATGCGCATCAGTTACATGGTGCTGCCGCCCTCTCTTGCCCGGCGCTTTTTGTCAGAGATGAGTTTTTATTCCTGCACCGTCTCCAACTTTGAACAGTATGCCCTCATGCGCTTTTTGCGGGAAGGATATTTTGAAAAGCACATCAACCGGATGCGAAACCATTACCACAAACAGAGAGATTATTTGCTGGAAATCATAAAAAACAGCCCCCTCTCCTCCTACGTTTCCATCACCGAGGAGGACGCGGGGCTGCATTTTCTCATGAAGATAGACACGGACATCCCCGATGCCCTTCTCATCGAGCGGGCGCTGCAAAAGGGGATTCGCATCAACAGCCTGTCCCAGTATTATACTGCTCCGCCGGAAAATGCAGAGCACATCTTTATCATCAATTATTCCTATCTGGAGACGGCTCACATTCCGGAGGCCATAGAGCGGCTGTACCGCTGCCTGCAAGAATGACCGTCTATGATTACAAAATTGGCAGGGAGTTCCACATCCCTGCCAATCTCTTTTTTCTATCCTTCCGCCACCTTGTTTCCAGTGTAGAGCTGATAATATCTTCCTCTTTCTTCGATAAGCTCGTCGTGGCTGCCTCGCTCGATGATACGTCCTTGCTCTAACACCATGATACAATCGCTGTTTTTGACCGTGGAAAGGCGGTGAGCGATGACAAAGGTCGTTCTTCCCTTCATCAGCTTATCCATGCCCTCCTGGACAATTTTTTCGGTGCGGGTGTCAATGGAGCTGGTGGCCTCGTCGAGAATCAGAACCGGCGGGTCTGCGATGGCGGCCCTGGCAATGGCAAGAAGCTGCCGCTGTCCCTGGCTCAAATTGGCACCGTCTCCCGTCAGCACCGTATCATATCCCTGAGGCAGACGACGGATAAACTCATGGGCGTTGGCCAGTTTTGCCGCCGCAATGACTTCCTCCTCGGTGGCATCCAGCTTGCCATAGCGGATGTTGTCCCGAACCGTGGCCGTGAACAGATGCGTATCCTGCAATACCATGCCGAGGGAACGGCGCAAATCCCCTTTCTTTATCTTGTTGATATTGATGCCGTCATAGCGGATTTTTCCATCCTGTATGTCATAAAAACGGTTGATCAGATTGGTGATGGTCGTCTTTCCCGCTCCGGTGGAGCCGACGAAGGCAATTTTTTGTCCCGGGGTGGCAAACATTTTGATGTCATGTAATACCATTTTTTTCTCATCATACCCAAAATCCACGCCGAGAAACTCCACGTCTCCCTCCAGCTTTTTGTAAGTTGTGGTGCCTTCCGCCTTATGGTAATGCTTCCACGCCCACATTCCGGTTCTCTTTTCTGATTCACAAAGACCGCCTTCTTCGTCACAGGCCGCATTGACCAGGGTCACATACCCCTCATCCACCTCCGGCTTTTCATCCAGCAAGGTAAAAATACGCTGGGCGCCCGCCATGGCCATGACGATGAAGTTAATCTGCTGACTTACCTGGTTGATCGGCATGTTGAAACTTTTGTTGAAGGTCAAAAAGCTGGCAAGACCGCCCAGGGTAAAGCCGCCCACGCCGTTGATAGCGAGAATGCCGCCGACGATGGCGATGATCACATAGCTGATATTTCCAATCTGCGCGTTGACGGGCATGGTGACATTTGCAAACTTGTTGGCCTGGTTGGCGCTGTCACACAAGGCGTCATTTAATTCATTAAAACGACGGATGTTTTCTTCCTCGTGACAAAATACCTTCACCACCTTCTGCCCCTGCATCATCTCCTCGATAAATCCATTTTCTGCTCCCAGTGCTTTTTGCTGGGCGAGGAAGTACTTGCTGCTAAGTCCTGCCAGCTTCTTGGAACAGACAAGCATGACGCCCACCATCAAAAGGGTAAGAACAGTCAGAGGAACGTTCAGCTTTATCATGCAAAACAGCACGCTGCCGATGGTGATGCCGCTGTTGATCAGCTGAGGAATACTCTGGGACACCATCTGGCGCAGCGTATCGATGTCGTTCGTGTAAACGGACATGATGTCCCCGTGGGCGTGGGTATCAAAATATTTGACTGGCAAATCCTGCATATGGAGAAAAACATCGTTCCTTAATTCTTTTAGCACTCCCTGGGTCACATACACCATAATCTGGGACTGAGCGAGGGCGGCAAGCACGCCCACACCGTAGAAGGACGCCACCCGCAAGATGGCGGCGCCAAGGGCCGTGAAATCTTTGCTTCCCTCCCTTAACATCGGCAGGACATAGACGTCAATCAGCGTCTGCATAAACATGGTTCCCTGTACATTCGCCAGAACGCTGACAATAATACAGACGATGACCACGCCAAAATGGATGCCGTACTTACTCATAATGTAATGAAACAACCGCCTTAGAATCAGACCGGGATTTTCTACCTTCGGGCGAGGTCCCATGCCCCTGCGTCCCCCCGGTCCTCTCATGGTCTTTTTTCCTTCCATTATGCCTCACCTCCATTTTCATCAAAATCTCCTCCTACGTTGGTCTGAGATTCGTACACTTCTTTGTAGATTGCATTGGTCTTTAACAAAGCTTCATGGGTGTCAAATCCACTGATTTCCCCGTTGTCCAGCACCAGGATTCTGTCGGAATTTTGCACGCTGGAAATGCGCTGGGCAATTATCAGCTTCGTAGTATCGGGAATCTCTCTGGCAAAGGCCTCCCGGATTCGAGCGTCCGTCGCCGTATCCACGGCGCTGGTGCTGTCGTCAAGAATGAGAATCTTCGGCTTTTTCAACAAGGCTCTGGCAATGCAAAGCCGCTGTTTTTGTCCGCCGGACACGTTCGTTCCCCCCTGCTCGATGTAGGTGTCATATCCCTCCGGCATCTTCTCGATAAACTCATCGGCACAAGCAAGGGCGCAAGCTCTCTTACATTCCTCCAAGGTAGCTTCCTTATTTCCCCAGCGCAGGTTCTCAAGAATGGTGCCGGAAAACAGAACGTTTTGCTGTAACACCACGGACACCTCGTTACGAATCGTCTCCAAATCGTACTCTCTTACGTCCCTGCCTCCCACTTTGAGGGAGCCTTCCGTCACATCGTAAAGCCGGCTGATGAGGTTGACCAGACTGGATTTAGAACTTCCCGTTCCTCCCAGAATACCGATGGTCTCCCCGGCCTTGATGGACAAATTGATATCTTTTAACACCTGTTTCTCACTGGATTTCTTATACTGGAAAGACACATGGTCAAAAACAATACTTCCGTCCTTCACCTCATAGATCGGATGCTCCGGATTGACAATGTCCGCCTTTTCTCTTAGCACTTCGGTGACACGCTCCGCACTGGCCACGCTCATGGACAGCATGACAAAGACCATGGAGAGCATCATCAGGCTCATCAATATGTTCATACAGTAGGTGAGAAGCATCATCAGCTCCCCGGTAGTCAGAGCAGACTGCACAATCATCCTGGCGCCAAGCCAGCTTATTCCCAAAATACAGGAGTAGACGGTGAACATCATCAGAGGCATATTAAAAGATACGATGCGCTCCGCCCGCTTTCCAAGGTAATAAAGGGCTTCGTTGGCCTTACGAAACCGCTCTTTTTCGTATTCTTCCCTCACAAACGCCTTGACGACCCGGATGGCGGACACATTTTCCTGCACGCTGGCATTCAAATCGTCGTATTTATGAAACATTTCCGTGAAATATTTCATGGCCTTCCAGATGATGAGGGCGAGAACCAGCCCAAGACCTATGACCGCCGCCAGATAGATGGACGCCAGCTTCGCATTGACAGAGAAGGACATGATCATGGCGATGACCAGACTAAAAGGTGCTCTCACGCACATACGAAGAAGCATCTGGTAAGAGTTTTGCAGATTGGTCACGTCGGTGGTCATTCTGGTCACCAGGCTGGCGGTGCTGAACTTATCAATGTTGGAAAAGGAAAAGGTCTGAATGTTTTCAAACATAGCTTTTCTTAAATTTCTGGCAAAGCCCGTGGAGGCGCTGGCACCGTACTTTCCGCCCATGACACCGCAAAACAGACCGAAGGCGGCGGCCGCCATCCATATTCCTACCATGTAAATGTGATGGATGTCTCCCTTGTTGACGCCGTCGTCAATGATGGATGCCATCAGGAGGGGGATTATCATCTCCATCACCACTTCTAAAATCATAAAAATCGGAGTCAGAAAGGAATCCCTTTTGTATTCCTTAATCTGCCCGCCTAATGTTTTTATCATCGTTTCTGTCTCCTCTCCGGATTTTTATTTCTGTAAATTCCAGTGTCTGGTCAGGCTTTCCCGGTCATCAAAGGATGCCTCCTGATCAAGACCCCGGCAAAGGTTGGTGCGAATCCGGGCTGACACCTTCCAAAAGATTTTCAGCTCCTCCTCGTCAATTCCCTCCGCCATTCTCTCTTCCATTTTTTGTATGTTGCGCATGACATTTTCATAGGCCTCCATGCCTTTCTTCGTCAAGGTCAGGGATTTCAACCGGGAATCTCTGTCTACTCCCTCCCGCTCAATCAGACCTTTCCTCTCCATCTGCTTTACGATGGCCGTGACTGTGGATCGGGCAATGGAAAACTCCGTCTCCAAATCTTTTTGGTAGATTTCTCTGTCCTGATTCCGATACAGGTATCCAATCACCCACCCGTGCATCACGGGAATCTGGCTCTCCCCGCACTCTCCCAGCATGGCAATGTGGTTTCGCATCATCAATTTGTCTAACGTCTTTATCATAAATCCTATCGTCTCTTCCTTCTTCAAAAAAACGCTCCTTTCTCTGACGGTTCCTCTTAAAACCACCACTGTTTCCACATGAACTGTTCATATATGAACAATCTTTCGTTGCATTGTTTATTATAGTCAAATCAATCGGAATGTCAAGAGAGAGATTTTTAGTGATGAGTGAGGAGAAAGAAAGACATACGGACAAAAAAATAAGCCCCGAAAGGGAGGCACTCCGTAAGACGGTTGTCTCCTCTGGGCTTTTGTAATCAATCAGAATGATTGGATTGTAGAATATTTTTACTCTTTCGCAATTTTTAATTAAAATACCTGCCGTATCTATGAACAATATCATAGATACGGCAGACACCGACTGCTAAGTCATTTTCTGGTTTGCCACCTTAAACTGTGTGCGTTCCATCGCTTTTAAACTGTTCAGATTTTGTATAGATATTTCTCCGTCGGTAATAATCATATCAATTTCATCCACAGAAAGAATATTCGCAAATGTAATTTCTCCAAACTTAGTGCTGTCGCAAAGTAAAATTTTGCGCTCCGCCCGATTGAGAATCTGCCTTTGCGACGCTGCAAGTGCAAAATCACTAATCGTCGGCCCTGTCTCAAAACTAAAGCCTGAACACGAGAAAAAAGCTTTATCTACATTAATTCTATTCGTTATTGCATCAGAAAAATCCATATAATAATAATGCTTTCGCACATATCCACCAAGCACAAACACATTGTGTTCTGTATTGTCATCTACCCATTTTGCAATACTCAGGTCATTGACAACAATCGTCAGTTTTTTCTTGTTGGTTAAAGTTTCTGCCAAAGACATGACTGTAGTCCCTGCCAAAAGGGCAATCGTATCTCCATCCTCTATTTCCATGTTAGCCGATGCAGCAATACTTGCCTTTTTGTCAGCATTATATGACATTCTGTCCGAGACACTGGACTCTGCCCCGACTCTGGATAAGTTGATAGATACGGCGCCGCCGTGCGTCCTGCGTATCTTACCGTGTTTTTCCAACGTTGCAAGATCATTTCGTATTGTAGATGGTGAAACGTTAAACTGATCAATCAAATCATTCACGCTGACACGTTTCAATTCATTGATATATTCACAAATTAATCCCTGCCGTTCAGATACAAAATAATTTGTATTGCCACTCGCCATTGCCCACCTCTTAGTAAGATATATTATCAGATCTCTCTTTCGTTTTAAAACCTCTTTTTTCTTTGTTTTGCCAATTGTTTTTTTGCTTTTTTCTCATCAAAACCTTCCAAAGATGCTATAGATTCCGCTCCGAAAGAAATCAAAACCTCATCTGGAAAACACCGTATGACATACCCTCCGTCAGAAACTGCATCTACTTTGCCTCGTATGCCATCCACCGTATAGACAACGGAACCGATGCCTATACTATGAATCATCATAGACTGCCGCTTTTGTCTGTTTCGCTCGGGCAACAGCAAGGTACAATAAACGATGATTACAACGAACAGAATCATGACTGCACTGACTATCATAATGCTTACTCCTTCAAAACTTCCCTGATCCCCCATTTCGCAACTTCCAGACGTATTCCAGACGGCTCCACCGACAGGATCACAGCATCATCCGAAACCGACTCCACATATCCCAGCAGACCGTTTCGGGTACACACCTTACTGCCGCTCGATAGCGCCATAAGGTCCTCCTTCAGCCGTCTCCTGGAACGGATTCCCGGAATAAGGATTGCAAAAATTGCCACGAGCAACAGCAAAATCAGACTTACTAACTGATAAATATAGTAATTTTCCAAATAATGCCTCCTTATCTGACAAATAAAATCATATCATATTTACACTACATGAAACAAGTGTAATCATCAAATTTTTTCATCAATTTGCATAAAATGGCTTTCCAAATGGAATTATTCACTCAAATTTTCTATAAATGCAGCAAGTTCTGTGACTGCTTGCTCCTCATCACTGCCTTCTGCCGCCAGCACTGCCTTCTCCCCTTGTGACAGCCCGCAGGCAAGCAACATGACAATAGATTTGACATTGTATTCATCCTCCGTCCCCACTCGTTTAAGTGTAATCGTGGACTCATATTTGGATGCATTCGACACTAACATGGACGCCGGTCTTGCGTGAAGTCCCGTCGGATTGCAAATTGTAATTTCTTTACTATACATATGTTCCTCCCATCTGTATCCAGCTATTCTTATTCTGATTCATTTGTTGATTCCATCTGGATATGTTCCTCAAATCGCTCCAGACATTGCTCTATTTCCTGCGCCGTTTTCATTCTCAGCACCTCGTCCGCCAGCGCTTTGGCGTCCGCCATTGTGATGCTCCTTATCCTTCGTTTCAGCTCCGGCACATTCGTTATGCTAAGACTCAGCGCCTTAACACCCAGGCCGATGAGAACCGGGGCCGCCTTGTATTCACCCGCCAGTTCCCCGCAGATACTCAGCGTTTTTCCTGCCTTTTGAAATACCTCCGCCAACATCCCAAGAATACGGAACACCGCAGGATGATAATCCTGATAATATTCCTTGACATCGGAATTCATCCTGTCTGCCGCACAGAGATATTGTGTCAAATCATTTGTCCCCACGCTGGCAAAATCTATCTCATCTATCATTCTGTCGGCGATCAAGGCCGCAGCCGGAGTCTCAATCATAATTCCAATTTGGATGTCCTTATTCCATTCCACATGTTTTTGATCCAGCTCTTTTCCAACCTCATAAACAATATCTCTGGCTCTCCGAAATTCATTCAGAGAAGTAATCATCGGAAACATCAGCTTTAAATTTCCCCAGGCAGATGCCCGCAGAGCAGCGCGTATCTGTGTTCTGAAAATATCTTCGTGGGTCAGACAAAGTCGAATTCCTCTGTTGCCAAGAAATGGATTCTCCTCTGTTGGAAGTTCCATGTAGGAAACCTGTTTATCTCCTCCAATATCCAACGTTCTGAGAACAACCGCCTTCTCTTGGAATGCCTGCGCCACCGTCTTATATGCCTGGTACTGCATTTCCTCCGAAGGAAGCTGATCCTGGGACAGGTATAAAAATTCACTTCTAAACAAACCGACCCCATCAATAAAACGAATGCGCTCTTTTCCACGGATTTCGGGAGATGCCAAATTGACCCGAATCTCAATTTTTTGACCGTCCTTTGTTACGGCTTCCTTTTCCAGATATTTCCGGTTGATTTCCAAAGCTTGTTCGATTCTATCCCGCTCCTTCTCATAATGACGGATTTCCTCTTCCGATGGACGAAGCACCACCTCTTCCTTGACTCCATCCAGGATGACGGTCTCGCCATCACGCACAAGATCAGTCAAGCCCTCACACCCAAGAATCGCCGGAATATCCAAACTTCTTGCTATAATTGCAGTATGAGAAGTCAAGCCACCTTTTTCTGTGATAATCCCCATAATATGATCCAGGTCCAGAGACAATGTATCAGAAGGAAAAAGTTCCTCCGCAATGACAATACAAGGTTTCTCTAAATCGGACAATTTCTTTTCCGGCACTCCATGCCAGCACCGCAGCAGACGGGATAGCACATCCCGCAAATCGGCAGCTCTCTCCTGAATGACCTCATTTTTGTTTGCCGAAAAAATCTGTATATAATTTTCGTAAACCTGTACCATTGCCGAATCCGGGTACATTCTGTCTCGTCTAATCAGAGAAAGAATCTCCTCCTCCATAACCGGATCCAACAAAATCTCTTCGTGCGCCTGTACAAAAGCCTCCTGGTCACCGCCTTTTTGCTTCATTTGTTCTCCAAGTGCTTCCAGCTCCCCTCGGGCCTTTTGTTTTGTCTCCTTGTATCTGGCTATCAAAGCCTCCACATCCTCGGTATCATCGTAGGTCCTCAAACTTTTATCGCAGGAAAACGGAACATATACCAATGCGTCGCCCACAGCGATTCTTGACAGTACCGACTTACCTTTTTTTATCATATCATTACCCGCCTTATCATTTTGTAATCTGTGTTTCTTATTAATCAAAAACGGCAGAATTGATGGAATCATTCAGCATCAATCCTACCGTTCCCATTCAATTATCATTTTTATGCGGCTGCGGACTCATGGCTCATATACTGATCCACATATTTCTCTGTGGCTCCAAAGAACATATACCATGCTTTTCTATTCTTTTTAAAATGTAACAACGTGGCAAGGTATATCGCTACACAGACAGCCCCGAGAATATATTTCATCGTGCCAGGAGCGGAAAACGCCTTGTACACAAGATACATTGGCGGTTGACAGGAAACACACCAGCTCACCACATAAGTCTGTCCCTGCTCAAGTATCGTGCCCGCTTTTACCGCTGCCTGGGTAAACAGCTCCGCTGTATCACTGGCAATATAATGCGTCAGAGAGTACCAGATTGTACCTGTGATTGCACTCTTTAAGATATCACCCTGGAATACGGCAATCGCACCAATGGCCATAAACGGCATAGCAGGAATGTCTGCCAGAGGGATTGTTCTGTTTCCAGGGAGAATAACAGCTGTGACAATCAAAATAGGAATCAAAAGCAACCCTGTTGTAAGCGTAGCCGTCTCTCCAAAGTATACGGCCGGATCAATACCGATAAGGAAAAACTTTCTCTTTACCTTTCCTGATCTCATTCTCGCATTCATTGACTGGCTGATTGGCACCAGACCTTTGACAAACATACCCGATACAGTAGGGTAAATCACAAGCATGGCAGCCAACGTCAGTGCAAATTTCAAAATTACAGACCAGGTAGAAGGATCAGTCAGGACATTCAGATACGCCACAATACCGAGAATCATACCCATGATAATTCCGATCATGGCAGGCTCTCCGAGGAATCCCAGCCTTTTTTGCAGAGAGTCCGGATCCAGGCGAATTTCCTTAAACTTCATCTTATTAAACAGCCATCGAAGAACAGCTGCCAGAAGGCTGATATTAATGACACAGGCACAGGTGCAGGTCAGACCGTCATATCCATAGTATTCCTGCAGTGCTGGTGCCAAAATATCTGCAATGAGCAACAGAATTAAATTCATCAAAAGGGTAGCGACCAGAGCAATGGCAAAACTTCCCGTCGCAAACTGAACAAACAGCCCCCACACCACGAAATAATAATAATTCCAAATATCCGTCGGCTCAAAGGTATCTGTTACTTTCAGAGAAAATAAAAGAATATTCCACGCCAGTCCGATAATAAAATACAACATTCCAAGAGAATTGTTGTACACGATTGCAGCGGCGGCAGGCCATCCAATGTCCACGACATCAAACTGTCGTCCTGTATTCTGGGAAATTAACGTCATAACCGTATTCATTTCTCCCCAGAGTATGCCGAGAATCAAATTGAACGCAGTCAGACCAATGGCCATAAATACAGCCGCCCGAAATGCCTTCTGAACCTCCACTTTGATCAGGAGCGCCAGAATAAATACAATCAGTGGAACAAGAATAGTTACGCCAAATATGTCCAAAAACGACTTAAATACAGCGGCGACATGATTCAACATTCCTTTTCCCCCTCTCTTTATCCTTTGTTAAAGATTTCTTCAATTTTGTCCAGAAGCTGTTGGGAAAATTCCTCCTTGCCGACTCCCGTAAACATTGGAAGACCGATCATAACCGGAGTTCCTTCATTATTTTTTGCATCTGTTTTTCCGGTGGCAACTATAATATCCACCCCTGTTAATCTTGGAATTTCCGTTATTTTTTGAGGTGTAATCTTATAAGAAATTGAATGTTTCTTCAATAACTTCTCGATCTCCTCCGTACTACAGTTGTCGTAAAGATTCCGCCTCCGCAGCAAACACATATTCGTATTGTTTTTGACTGTGCCATGTTTTTCCTCCTATATTTTTTCATACTAATTCCAACAGTTCCAATTTTCTAAGCGAGCATCCCATCCAGCAACTCATTCATGATATCAATCACTTCTTTTTGAGATTTTGCTTCTATCAGCTCCGTTATTTTTTCTTTGTTTGAAAAACTTTGTGCAAATCGTCTCAGAATTTCCAAATGACTTTTAGGATCCAGTATTCCAAACAAAAATACGATTCTAATCTCCAGTTTTGTACCGGACCTGTCCATGGACAAGAACTCAACTGGCTCTTCCAACGTGGCAATACACACGAAAGATTTTTTGCATCCCACGTCAATGTGCGGAATCGCCACCGGTATCGGCAGCTCCAAACCTGTCGGGAACTCTTCCTCCCTCGCCAATATGGCCGGAAGGTAAGAATCGTCCACCAGTCCTTGTCCTTTTGCAAGACCGGCAAGCGTTCGGAGTACCTCTTCCCTGTCGCCCATTTTCTGATTCAGCAAAATCAATCCTTCATTTGCTGTCATCTTCTCTGACATCGCTGTCCCCCCTTTCTTTTATCATTTATCATTATATGGATTTAGGATTTACAACATTCACCCCATGAACAGTTCTGCTTCGCAATGGCGTTTTTACAAGAAAAACTTTCTGATCACATGTGCTATTCCTCCATGGTCATTATCCTGCGTGATAAAGTCAGCTTTACTCTTCGCCAGCTTATCTGCATTTCCCATGGCTATTCCCAAACCGGCAAATTCGATCATCTCTATATCATTCTCGCTGTCGCCAACTGCTATCAGTTCCTGCCTGTCAATATTCAGGATGGATAAAATCTTTGACAAAGCCTCCTTCTTACTTCTTGCCGTTACATCTATGCCGTAATCCCGGTCATTGATTCTTGTCCTTCCCCATGGGGCACAAAGTCCCATAGCCATCATCTCTTTTTCTGTCTTTAACAGAGACGTCCTGTCAGACATGAGAGAAATCTTGCCAACCGGAGTTTTCTCCTGAAGCAACGAAAGTTCCTCAACATAAAAAATTTCCTGATTCATCATTTCCTGAAAAAGACAATGAAAAGAACTGCCCTGACCTTTTGAATATACCTTCTCCCCGATAAAAACCAGAGGATAGAACCCATTCGCTTCCGATGCCTCTAACAAAATCTGCCTGTCCCTCACGGACATGAGCTTTAATTCCGACCTCACATTTGTCTCTTCAAACCACACAATGTGACTGCCTCCCTGGAGAATTGCGACATCTCCTTCTTTGTTCAAGATATCTCCGTATTCTAAAGTCTCCTCAAGGGTGCGCCCGGTAACAGTAATCAGCCGAACGCCCGCCTGCCTTAACTCCTTCAGGGCATTCGCATCATCTTTTCCTATTCGATGTTGCGTGTTCAGCAACGTGCCATCCAAGTCAACAGCCAGAGCTTTATATTTCTTTTCTTTCAAAGCAGGAACCTCCGCCATTTCTTTTTGTAAGTGATAACTATCTGCGGGCTATCTGAAACCGTTGGATACATTTAACCCGCAGATGACTTTCCTGAAACAATTCCGATAAATTATTTTTTCAGGTCAAACATTTCCTGATTGACACCTTCTCCCCAAAGATCCAAAGCCACCTTTAAGGACTCGCAGTCTTTTGCTGCCTCCTGAAGCGGAATACCCTCAGCCGTAGCTTCGGCCGCCCGAATCAGACTTTCTACACCTGCGGCTGCTCCCATCGGATGTGCGTGCATTGCAGCACCTGCGGAGATGGAGAAATCCAGTCCAAGATCCGATGCAACATCAGGAATCAAGCCCTGATATACACCTGCGGCCGGTCCCGGGAAGGTGCGCTTCATGCCGTGAAGTTCCGTCAGAAGAGATTGTGCAATTCTGATATATCTTTCTCTGTTAATATCTACCTTGCCATACGCACAAGGGTAAATGACAATGTCCGCACCACACATACGCATGAATTTTCCGAGAATCAGATGACTGGAAACTCCTGAATAATGAGATTCATACATCGCCCCGGCAAAAGCTGGGTGTGCCAGAATCGGAAGGTCAATCTCATCATTTTCTGCAATCATCTGCATAGATGGCCAACCTACGGTCAGAGTATTAATCATCAGTCCAGGTATACCCATCTCCTTGCACATTTTAGCCTTATCAAGCATACGGTCCGGACGGTCCGTAATATTCGGGGAATAAATCACTTTCTTTCCGGTTCTCTCATAGACATCTTTTAAAATATCAGCTGCAATTTTTGCTCTCGCCTTCACAGTACAATAATCTGTATCGCTGAAAAGCTCATCATCCTTAATCCAGTCAATTCCCGCCATGGCAAGTTCTCTGATTAATTTGCCGGCATTTTCCGCCGTCGCACCTGTACACGGTTTAATCATACTTACGATAAACGGACGTTTTGAAACACCTGTCAGTTCTCTTAATCCTTCCACGCCAAATCTAGGGCCTTTGAAGCCGTCTGTAAACACTTTCGGGAAATCAATATCCAGAAGCTTCAGCTTACCTGCCATGGAAATATTTCCGATCACGGAGGTCAACACCTGCGCAAGGTTTGCTCCCATGTTTTCAAATGGAAATGCAATCTGGAATACTGCCATGCGCTCTTTTCCTCGCGCTTCAACCATATCGAACTCATACCCCGGAATCTCATGAACTGCAATCACCTTGCCGCCATGCCGTCTTCTTACTTCAGGTGTTTCCAGCGGAACAGGCGCCCATGTTCCTGTTGTCTGCTCAATTGCCATGGCACCTACCTTGTTCAACAGATCTGACGTATATCCCTCGCACAGGTATGTACAGATAATGTACTGCTCTCTGTCAATGGATTCCGGAAGTTTAAATATATTCGGATCATATTTTGTTTTCATTTGATTACCTCCATATTCTTTTTTGTTTATCCTTGATATAAGATGTCGTTGGGATCATAAGGTATTTTGATTCCAATGATGCCCGATTGCTCCGTGTCTTGCACTCCCACAATCTGTCAAAACATCCATACTCCGCACATTATTCACATATATACTCTAAAAGAGTCTTTACTGTTTCTCCCTCTGCGCAATTCAGCCCAAGGGCTTCACATGCACACGGAGTGACAATCACATCCTGCCCACAGGCAGAAAGATCCATCATTCTGCGTTTGGCAATGACGACAAGGTTCCCCGGCTCTGCCAGTCCAAGTCCTCCTGCAATTCCAGAATCTGTGACGTCGAATCCATTTCTCTGAGGTAGCTTCACCTCTGATTTCGGGAACAGTTCGCAATAATCTACTTTGCGCCCCGGATAAAGTCTCTCCACAACTCCGCTCTCATGCAGCGTGATGTTTTTTTCCGGAAGAGAAAGATATTTTCTGATTTCAAAACAAAATTCATCAATAAATTGAATTTTCTCTCCTAATTCAGGACAAAGAACAAGCAAGGCATCTAAAACATAGCTGTCATCCGTAACGATTCTTTCATATTTACCCAATTCAGACATCAGTTCGCCCGCCAGTGCATTGGCGCGATCCATTTGACCCAACTGAAGAAGCAGATAACCGCAGTCTTTATATTGGTTCGTACATCTCACACGCTCTCCCGCCTCTCCGGCGACCTTGCTAAACTGCTTTGCCGTTTTCTTCGGATCCATTGCAGATGGACTGATCAAAAAGATTGTCTGGGCATCCTTTTCTCCTTCTTCATACTCGCTAAACTGCTTAAACACTGACTCGCCTGCCAGCACGTTCTTCGTAAACGCTTTATATTCTTCCGGAACTTTGTCTCCTGCTACAAGCTCGCTTCTGATGTAACGCATCACTTCCGTTACGGGCGCATCATCGATGCTTCTTGTGTCCGCTTCATAATTGTCCGTTGCGGCAAATGCCTCTTTTGCCACATACTGCATGTCAAACCTCGTGCCCATGGCTGTAAATACAACACCCATGCCCGAAGAAACGTCCACGCCCATAATTCTGCTCACCGGAGCAAAATCTGCAATGATATCACTTGTCAGGCAATTTGCTGTTCTGTAATATAACTTCGTAAACTCCTGCGCTACCATACTGTACCTCCTTCTTATAAACTTGCAGCCGCAGATTTTGCCGCCATGTACGCAGAGGATACGGCGACACCTACGCCGCTTCTCTCACTTGCGAAATTCTGGCCTGCCAGAAGATTGCCGCACGCATAGATGCGACTTTTGTACGCTTCATCTGCCACAGCCATCTTCTCATCTACTTCCACACCAAGACGGATGAAATCCTGCCCCTTGCCGTTCACTACATCTCTATCCAGAAGATCCACGCCGACTTGTCCAAGATTCTGATTCAACAGCTCAATCCACACTTCCGTCTTTCTTGCCCTGATTCCTCCACCTACGAATCCTCCCGTGGCAAGTATCATGCTGTCTGCCTCATAGGTTTTCTTTTCACCTGGATGAAGCTGGTCTGTAATGCCGGATAAACACTGTGCAACTACCCTGTCGCCCTCGACGGATATTTCTTTTACAACAGTTCCCCTTTTTACATCCACTCCCTCTTCTACAAGTCCTCTGTACAAGGCGCGTGTAAGACGGTAACCCACAACAGAGTTTCCTAGCGTCTCAACCTCTCCTACAGCGCATCCACACGCCTCTCTTATTTTTTGAATCACCGATGCATACTCCAAATATCCAAGGGCCGGCGGGAACAAAATTTTATCAAAATGATATCGGTTGTTCCGGCAAAATGTCGTCACGGCATCAAGAAGCTCTGTCTGTCCTTGCTCCGTATCCAGATAATCTGCAAGTTCTCCGTCGCTGATCTTCCTTCTGTCTCCCCAGCCGGAAAGTGCAATCTCGGTTGAGTAATACTCTGCCTTGCCACCCAGCTTTTTCTGGTATTTTTGGTAGGATACCGCTGCGGATGATGCATGAAACGCCACGTTCCCCTTGATTCCCACCACAAGCACTTTTTCTTTTTTTCCCGGAACAAGTACAGAATCCTTTAACGCTTCCGGGACGTAGGCATTGACGGTAAAGGTTCCCATTATGTTTGGCACCCAAACATTTCTGCCATCAAATCCATACATGTCATATCCGCCTTCACCGGCGAGCCTGACTGCCGTCTTTATCCCTTCTGAAAGACTACACCGCGTTTTTTTGTAAATATGATTCGGATACTTTTCCAGCAACAAATCAATCCCAGTTTCAAACGCATCACAAATCTCCGGCTCCTCTCCCGGAACTACTCCAAGGATGTCAAATGCCCCACCGCAGATTTCTGTATTTCCGCCATTGGAAAAGAGCATCGTCACCTTTTTGCCTTCTTCCCTGACTGCCGCGGCGGCAACACATGCAGCGATTCCGCCGCCCACAACTAATACATCGCTATTATTTTTGTTCATGACCAATCCTCCTATTCCAGACTTAATACATCATAGCTGGCAGTATTCACATACATCTGCTGCATTAATTCAGACAGCGGGAGCTGATCGCCATACTGAGCCGCAAAATAAACACCTTTCCATCTTTCCTGCGCATATCCAAGAACACAATCTTCTGCTTTTTCCACCGTCTTTCCCAGTTCTTCCTGAATAATCGCACCTGCTTTATAAATAGAAAATGTACCCTGTTCCTGTCCCATTCCCAATCTGGTACGTCTGCGCAAATCTTTAAAGTTTTCTACATTTTCCTCTTCAAAACTGTAACAAACCTCTGAACCTATCATTTGTACCGCATCATCAATGATGTATGCCTGTTCCGGATACCTTTCCAAAATTGCTTTTGCAAATTTACCATATCTGGCGGTAAATTTGTGTGCCGCATAATGAGGAATATGGTATTTTTCATGGATTTCTTTCGCATCCTTTTCCGCCTCATCTTTAGAGGTGGCACCGTAAATCAGTTCTTTATGTGAAGTACATGGAATCACTTTTCCAACCAGTTTCTCACAGGCAAGATCCACCGCTTCCTCCGCCATCAATCGTGCGGTTGCATATTTTCCACCTGTGATCGTAATAATGCCTGCAACGCCTTCCATCTCCTCATGATCTAAGAGAATCATTCCTCTACTGATATCTCTTCCCGTCTCCGCACCCGTCGTGTACAAAGGTCTGACACCGGTACACATACGAATCATCCTTGCCTCTCTCAGCTCCGGAATGATTTCTGCCACGGAATCTTCCATAATCTTAATTTCATCCATTCCCGGTTCTGCATCATCAGGATCATCCACATCCACCGAAGAAGTTCCAAGCAACGCCGTATTCTGATATCCCTGGCTGACAAGCCCATCGCCGTCATCCGGCACACGAAGAATACCAATCAAGACCGTGGTAGGCCTCATACTGTAGATTCCCGTGGAACCTTTGTTCGGCTTCATCGGAATCGCAAATCCCGCCATCTCCGTAATCTGGGAACACCATGGGCCTGCTGCGTTAATGATGACTTTTGCATACACTTCATAAATTCTGTTTTCCGTTTTATCTAAAACCCTAAGACCCACAACACGATTTTCTTCCATCAATACCCCAATCACTTCATGGTGGGTCCTAATTTCGGCTCCCTTCATCTTTGCGTCATATGCCTGAGCAATACATAGTCTAAACGGATCAAAACCTGTATCAATCGTTCTAAGTGCAAACTTGATATCCTTTGAAAGAAGCGGCTCTGCCTCCACTGCCTCCTCAACAGATATAATTTCGTATGGAAGTCCGATCTCATCTGCATTTTTCATCCATAATTTTGAAAACGCAATTTGTTCCTCCGTTTTTGCAACCCAGATTGCATCTGTCGGATCCACTACCTGAGGAACGATCTCGCGATACACCTGATTTTCCTGAAGGCATTCTTTCGCCGTCTGGATGTCAGAAACTACATAACGTGAACCACCGTGCAAAGCGGAGTGGCATCCTCCTGATGTACCTGCCGCCAAATCATCCCTTTCCAAAAGAAGAGAATTAGTAAAACCGCGAAGCACCAGGTCACGAATCACTCCCGTTCCCGTCGTTCCGCCGCCAATAACAATTGCGTCATAGGCTTGTCTCATGTCAACACCTCCGTTTTGTTGTTGATTATTGTTGATTGTTGTTGAGTGTTGGTTTAAAGGTATAACACAACAGTTAGAATGTCAATGATTTTTTTATTTTATCTTATTTTATTGTAAGATTTTTTTTAATAAATAACTATTTTACATCTAATATATGAACTAATTGTATTATTTTTTCATTTTACCATTCATTATGCACACATTTATTATATAACATTACTCATCCACCATCTCCTTCCCACTTTTTAACATTTTGTTATTTTTATAATAACAACAATAGTTATTTTTAAGATTTTTCACTCCATTTCTCCTCATCCCTGTCCCACCGACATCTTCCACGAAAAAAAAGCCGCTGTGCCAGCAGAACTATCCTTCTCTGGCACAACAGCTTCTTCACTTATCCATCATTCGGTGAACCTCACCGATTGATTTTGTCAATCATTTTCTTCATTTTCCTCTTCTCATCCGACACGGCTTCTCCGCAAAGGCAATGTCATAAATCCAGATGCCTGAGACTTCTTCCGATGCCTCTGACTCTCCTCTTTCACCTCGCCTGACAGGCATTCCCTAAAATTTCCTGCAAGGCATTCTGACTGCTGGTATGACAGCGGACAATCTCCGCCTGACATTTTTCCGCCTCCGCCACGGCGCAACGCACCATTTTGTGAGATACGGTATTGGTAAAAAGAATCAACAAATCCGGCTTTCCAATCTGGGTGCTTAAATTTCCCCTCATCTGGGTAAAGATTTTCGCCTTGCACTTATGTTCTTTACAGATTTTTTTATATTGGGACACCATGCGGTCATGTCCTCCTACGATAACAACACTCATTTTTGCCTCCATTCTTCCGGCGAGGGAGCACCGTCCTTTACAGTCCGCCGCACATTGACTCATGCGAACTTTCCACCGGCCGATTCACTCCTCATCCTTGTTTGGTTAGTTGTTTCTAATTTTTATTTATTATATCTAACCACAGAGACAGCGTCAACATTGTTATTGTACATTTTTTCTCTATAAGCCATGTTTTCGAGGGAAACTTTTCTTTTTTCATAAAAAAAAGACTTTCACGCCACAGAACCTTTAAGAACTGTAGCGCAAAAGCCAACCTCTTGACCCGGGAAAACTTCTCGACAACCGACGGCGCACAAACCCACGCAGCGCCGCCGGCAGGATGAGAGTCTGCCTATGCGATTATTGGTATTTCGCCATCTGCTCCCGAATCATATCGTCGTTATCAAAATAATTAATTCTCATGGACGCCTTGACCTCTTTTAACGTCTCCGCCGCCACCGCCTGCGCCTCCATGCTTCCTTTTTTCAAAATCTCATAAACTTCCGGAATCTTTTTCTCCCATTCACTCCGGCGTCTGCGAATCGGCTCCAGCTCCGCCTGCAACACCTTGTTCAAGAACTTTTTCACCTTCACATCACCGAGACCACCCCTTGTATAGTGCGCTTTTAACTCATCCAAGTTGGCGTACTCCGGCAGGAACTGAGCGAAATGTTCCGTCTTGCAAAAGGCATCCAGATAGACAAAGACCGGATTGCCTTCCACCTGTCCCGGATCCTCGATTCGCAGGTGATTCGGATCCGTGAACATGGACATGACTTTTTTCTTCACCTCCTGCTCCGTATCGGACAGGTAGATACAGTTCCCGAGAGATTTGCTCATCTTCGCCTTTCCGTCCGTGCCCGGCAGCCTGAGACACGCTTTATTGTCCGGAAGGAGGATCTGCGGCTCCACCAGCGTCTCTCCGTACACTGCATTAAATTTGTGAACAATCTCTCTGCACTGCTCCAACATCGGCATCTGATCTTCGCCCGCCGGAACGGTGGTCGCCTTAAAGGCTGTGATGTCCGCCGCCTGGCTGATTGGGTAGGTGAAAAAGCCTACCGGGATGCTAGCCTCAAAATTCCGCATCTTGATCTCAGACTTCACCGTCGGGTTCCTTTGTAGTCTGGACACCGTCACCAGATTGGAGTAATAGAAGGTAAGCTCCGTCAACTCCGGCACCATGGACTGAATAAATAAGGTGGTCTTTTCCGGATCCAGCCCGCAAGACAGATAATCAAGCGCCACCTCCATGATGTTTTGTCTTACTTTCTCCGGTGTGTCCGCATTGTCCGTGAGCGCCTGAGCGTCGGCAATCATGATAAAAATCTTGGAAAACTCCCCGGATTCCTGCAATTCCACCCTTCTTCGCAAAGAGCCGACATAATGCCCCACATGAAGTCTCCCCGTCGGCCTGTCACCTGTTAAAATAATCTTTTCCATTGTATAAAATCGTCCTTCTTTTTTTATTTCTTTTTTAAAGATATGCTGTGATTCCGCCATGGCGCCGAAGACACCCTTCAACCGCTGCGAAATCACTCCCTTTGTATTATACTATAGGATGTTTTTTTGTCAATGAGCGCAGAATTTAGAGGTTTGACTTTATCCTGTTAAAATGATACATTGTTCCTATCATTTCTTAATTATTATCTTTCAGGAGGTTACGCAGATGGACAAAAAAATGAGACAGCATTTTTTGCTGATTGCTTTCGGCGTCATTTTATACGCCTGTCTTATGAATCTGGAACATGTATTTCACACCCTGGAGAATGTGGGGCAGATTTTTTTGCCCGTCATCAGCGGACTGATTCTCTCATTTGTGCTAAATGTTCCTCTCAACGGCTTTGACAAGCTCTACACGAAACTTTTTGATAAACTGAGCCTAAAACCAAAGGAGAGCCTGATTTTAACGTTAAGCTTACTCTCCACCTTCGGTGCCATCTTGCTGGTCTTTGTCCTCATCGTGACCATGGTTGTGCCGGAACTGATTTCTTCTATAAAGAGTGTAGTTTGGGTGGTGCAGCATAAAATCCCTCAGTGGATCGCCCTTTTGGCAGAACATAATATCGATACTACCTGGCTCAACGAACAGCTGACCTTTCTCAATTTTAACCAGATTGATTTTGAACAGATTTTAAAAAACGTGCTGACAGGAGCCGGCAGCGTGCTAAACTCCGCCCTCGGCGTGGCCTCTTCCACCATCAACGTGTTTGTCACCGTCGGATTTACCATCGTAATTTCCATCTACGTCTTGCTTGGAAAAAAAACCTTGGGAAGACAGTGCAAAAAACTGCTCTACGCCCACACCAAAATAGACATTGCCGACAAAATCTGCTACGTCGCCGGCCTGATCAACCAGACCTACTCTAAATTTTTGTCAGGACAATGTATTGAGGCCATCATTTTGGGCTTTTTGATTTACCTGTCCTTCCTCTTATTTAAAATACCTTACGCCAGCCTCATCGGTGTGTTGACGGGAGTGCTTTCCTTCATCCCTTACATTGGCGCTTTCAGCGCCTGCTTTATCGGAGCAATCCTTGTCCTTATGATCAACCCGCTTCAGGCACTCATCAGCATCGTGGTATATCAGGTGGTACAGTTTATTGAAAATCAGTTCATCTATCCGCAGGTGGTAGGTGGTTCCGTGGGACTTTCCCCTCTGTGGACTCTGGTGGCCGTTCTCATCGGAGGCAACCTGTTTGGTATTCTGGGCATGATTTTCTTCATCCCTCTCACCGCCGTGTTTTACCAGCTTTTGCGAGAGTTTACCAACCGGCGAATAGAGCAAAAACAACTAGGGGACAAAATCAAAGAATAGGCAGACAGAAAATGTCCTTCCGTCTGCCCCAATCACAGACATAACCACCGGTTTATCCGGTGGTTTGTCCATGACCGATACATCCCATCTTGAAATCTTATCAGAGAAACAGTTCGTTATTTTTCCGTTTGGAACACACTTTTTTCATTGCCAGTGCAACAGCGGAAACCATAAGTTTATTTAGAGTGCGGGCTGATTGCGGGCATATCGATACGCAACGCATACAGGAAATACATTTCGAGCCGTCTGTATGTTGATTATTTTCATAGCTGATTGCCTGCGCCGGACATTTTTTTGCGCACAAACCGCAATTAATGCAATTTCCTTTGGTTTTCGGCACTAAGCCGGAGCCGCCCGATTTCTTGTACGGATGGTTGCCGGGCAGATCCAGAATTTTATTTTCGGCTGCACCGTCATCTATTTTTTTCATAATTTGTTTTGCAAAGCCGCATAGCTCCGCCTTATCTTTGCCGTCCGGTCTGCCGGTCGCATATTGATGCATAATAGAGTGTTCCGCTATTGCGGATATTGCCGCAATGACCCGAAAACCGCTGTCTTCCGCAATATCATTCAGTTCAACGAGCGTGTCCTCGTATGCCCGGTTCCCATAAACACAGACAAGAACACATTTTGTTTGATTGCCGTGAAGTCTTTTTATTCTTTCGACCGCAAGAGCAGGCACCCGTCCGCCGTACGAAGGAACGGCAATAACGGCAACATCTTCTTTTTCTAAAATGATATTCTCAAAATCCGTTTTCCAATCCGTCAGGTCAATTTTGGAAACCGTTCCGCTTAATTCACTTGTAATGATATTTGCAACTTTTTGTGTTCCCCCCGTCGGGCTGAATGTAATCTCTGCAATCTTCACAGCAATCCCTCCTGTAATCTTTAATTTTACACCTATTGTATCACCTAAAGGATACTGCCTTAGAGTATAATTATCATTGGCAAAAAAGAAAAAAATAAAGGGAAGAGAT
>JAUNJG010000084.1 GCA_030533385.1 Eubacteriales bacterium
TCTTAAATATTCCCTGTGCATCCGTCCATATTTTCCGATGGGGCGGTGTTCCTCCGACAGTTTCAAGTCCGGGATGTAGTAATCTCCAACAAGGATATAATCAATTCCGTTTTCTGTTATTCTTGGTTTCAATTTGCTCATGTTTTTAATCTCCTCATTCTGGCTCATTTTTGCAAGTCTGGCTCTCCAGAAATATTGGTAAATCATTGGTAAAATTGAAAATGGAACACAAAAAACTATGAATATGGGAAGATATAAGAGGATTTGAAACCTTTCGTCACCACCGGAAAATCCTGCCGTGGCAGATGAATAATACTTTTATCATATCTCTTATATCCTTTCCTTGTTTTTGCGCATCAGGGATACCCGTAGGGTGCTTCATAAGCCTTCAAACCTTGATTTTATGGGCTATCCGGCGCTTTTTTCGATTTTTTTGTTTTGCCCTAAACCTACGTGCTTCTTTGTAAATCTATGGTACACTTTCTCTGTCATGGGGATAAAGCGGCAACCGCACTCTGTCCTTTTCTCTGGGTTTCTTCTGTCTGCAAGATTCGTCCTTTATTGTCTTTGCGTTTTTCGGACGTTGTCAAACTCCTTTCCGTGATGGAAAGAGCCTTGATATGACAAAATGCGCCGAACTGCTGTCCGCCGCATCTTTAGTTTATCATACCAAGGCAGTCTTTTGCATCACTGTTTTTCGAATACGCCTGCTCAATATACTGGTCAAAAAGATGGCGCTTCATCAACCGCTTATTTCCTGCCCACAAAACAAACTGGTAGTTCTGGTCGTTTGTCAGGTTACGCAGCTTATTCATGCCAATTCCAGAATAGGCAGCTGCTTTTTTCAGAGTCAGATTATTCTTTTTCCAAATTGGGATTTCTTTCATACGTATTTACCCTCCTCTTATCTGATTTTTTCTTTTCTCCCCGTATCGGATATATGGAACAACCTAGATGTATGACATCAATACAGTCCTTTGAATCTGATAGCGTGGGGATAAAGCCCATGTATCACTCGCATTTCCCAGAAACTTCCCAGACTGCCCGACAAAGAGAGGTGCATCCCCGGCCTTGCTCGGAAACTGTATCTCCTGGTGTCAGTGTTACTGTCAACGAGAGGGTTTTAAACTTTTTAAAAGAAATGGAACTGCCACAGCCATTTCCTTTTTTGAGTGTCTTTGTTGACAGTAAGAAAAATACGGTAAAAAACTGATATTTACGAGCGCTTTTCCGTCAACATTACTCGATAGCATCTTTTTGCTCTGCCAACTTAGCAGAGTTTTTGCAAAAATATTTCTCAAAAAAGCTTCCCATGCTATATTTTGTGTCAATGCCTTTTGATCCCAACAGCATATCATTTAAAAAAGAAAAGAGCGTTTCTGGGATAAAAGTAAAAAGGACTTTTACACGGCCAGATAGTTTGGCTGGGCAAGAGTCCTTTCAATAAAAATATAACTTTTTCAATCCACAGGTTAGGCAGATTAATTATTTTTAGCTGCTTATTCCTGACTAGAAAATAATATAAGATTATAAAAAGAAATGCAAGGGAACAACATATATTTTTAGATGAAAGTAAGAAGATAGAAAGGAATGTTTTTTCATTAAAAAATAATGAGTCAGAATAATCAAGATTATAAAAAAGTTCAGTTATATTTTAATTGATATTGATTTTGTAATTAAGGTGTGTTATAAATGACTTATAAGAAATAGAAACATATAATTTGTGGGGAAGAAGGTGGATTATATGAGTACGCGTTATCCGGCGCATATCCGAAACACAGAAGATGGAGGGCAGCAGATTCAATATGTGGAGGAGCATTGCAGAGCGGTGGCATCCTATGCTGCTCAGAATGTGAAAGGGTCAAAGCTTGAAAACACAGCATATTTGGCGGGGTTAGTTCATGATTCTGGAAAATTCAGTCAAGCGTATCGTGACTATTTAGTAAAGGCGGTGAATAATCAGCCTGTCCGGCGGGGCTCCGTCAATCATACTTTTGCAGGGGTTCGTTTTGTCATGGAACAGTACCATCAGGGGAAGACGGAATATGAAAATCTGACCGGTGAGATGATTGCCTATGCGGCTGGCTCACACCATGGACTATTTGATTGTATCGATGAGGAAAAAAAGAATGGGTTTATTCATCGGGTGAAAAAAGAAGGGATTTATTATGAGGAGGCAATCCAGAATTATTTAGATTTTTGTGCCGATAAGACAGAACTGGATGTAAGATTTCATGCGGCGGAAAAGGAAGTAGAAGCCATGGTGATGAAGATTGCCAATCTGGTAACGAGAGAGGACGAGCAAGCAGATACGGAGATGTTGTTTCATGTGGGAGTATTGGCCTGGCTTCTGGTTTCTGCTGTCATTGACGGGGACAGGAAGGATACGGCAGAATTCATGAATGACACGTCATTTCCGCCGGAAAGAACCGAGGAAGCCTGCAGGAAGCTGTGGGGGGATTGTCTGAAGCGGATGGAAGAGAAGCTGGAGCAGTTTTCAGCTGATACAAAGCTGAACAGGGCGAGAAGGGAGATTTCGGATCAGTGCAGGAAAGCAGCAGAAAATCAACCGGGAATATATCGTTTGAATGTGCCTACCGGCGCTGGAAAAACCTTGTCTGCTCTCCGCTTTGCTCTGGCTCATGGAGCAAAATATGGAAAACAGCGCATTATTTTTACCTCACCGCTTTTAAGTATATTGGATCAAAATGCACAGGTAGTAAGAGACTATGTGCAGGATGATTCTCTCATACTGGAACATCATTCCAATGTGGTGAAGACAGATGAGGAGCAGGAGGAGCTGGATAAGATGGAGCTGCTGATGGAAACATGGGAGGCTCCAATAATCATCACTACCCTTGTACAGCTTTTGAATACCATGTTTTCCGGAAAAACATCCTCCATTCGCAGGTTTCATTCTTTGCAGGATGCTATCATAGTCATTGACGAGATTCAGACTGTTCCCATCAAAATGTTATCCATATTTCATCTGATGCTGAATTTTCTGGTGGATGTGTGTGGAACTACCGTAGTGCTTTGCTCTGCCACCCAGCCTTGTATGGAGGCGTTGGATTATCCGCTCCGTGAACCGATTTTTGACATGGTGCCTTATGATAAAGCTCTCTGGCAGATTTTTAAACGGACAGAAATCGTATTTATGGGAAATAAGTCGCTGAATGAACTGGCGGAGTTTATAAAAACGGAGATGGAAGAGACAGACAGCCTGCTGGTCATTTGCAACAAAAAGACCGAATCAGAATATTTACATGAGACCTTGAAAGATATGGAAATTACTTTGTTCCATTTATCTGCAGCCATGTGCATGGAGCACAGGAAAAATGTTCTGGAAGATATGATTACAATGTTGAATAAGAAAAATGGAAATAAAATTCTTTGCATTTCTACGCAGGTTATAGAGGCGGGTGTGGACATTTCGTTTCAGAGAGTTATTCGACTGAGCGCCGGTATGGATAGTGTGGTACAGGCGGCGGGCAGGTGTAACCGCAATGGGGAAGCGGGAGAAGGTATGGTGGAACCGGTATATTTGATTTCCTGTAAAGGAGAGAATCTGACTCACTTGCCGGAAATTCAAGACGGAAAAGATGCCACGGAATCTCTGTTGGAACAGTTCTCCAGGTGTCCGGAGTGTTTTCAGAACGATCTCAGTTCAGAAGAGGCTATTTCATCTTATTATAAAAAATTGTATAAACAGATGCCGTCAGGAAAAGCAGATTACAGTGTGAATTATGGAGGGCGGGCTATCCGTTTGCTGGATTTGCTGTCTGTAAACTGGGAATATGCGGATGAGTGGGCAGAACAGGCCGAGGAATTCACATTGAGACAAGCTTTTAAGTTGGCAGGAAAACAGTGTAAAGTGTTTGAGGAGGATACAGTCGATGTGATTGTATCTTATGGAGAAGGGGCAAATATTGTGGCAGATTTGTGCTGCGAGAAGGCAAAACAGGATTTTGGTTTCGTGAAAGAAACACTGGAGCGCGCGAAGCCTTATACCGTATCTTTGTATCAATACCAGATTAGGCAGTTAAATGGGGAAGGAGTTTTGCACGAACTGCCGTGGGGTGTTTGTTGGTTGGATGGCCATTATAATGAGGAAACGGGTTTTACCATGAAGGAAAATGAAATGGATTTTTTGGAGGTGCGAGAATGAGATATCCGAATATTGTAGAGTTTGAGGTCAGTGGAGATTACGCACTGTTCTCTGACCCGTTGATGCGTATCGGAGGAGAAAAATGTACCTATCAAGTTCCTACCTATGAAGCGTTGAAAGGGATTATGTCCTCCGTGTATTGGAAGCCGACAATCATATGGGTGATTGATGCGGTGCGGGTAATGAATCCCATACAGACGGAGGTGAAAGGAATCCGTCCGGTGAAATACAGAGGAGGCAATGATTTGTCCTATTATACTTATTTGAAAAAATGTAGATATCAGGTGAGGGCACATTTTGAGTGGAATAAGAACCGGCAGGATGATTTGATGGCGGACTGGAATGAAAATAAGCATCACAATATTGCTAAGAGAATGATTCAGGCAGGAGGGCGCAGAGATATTTTTCTGGGAACAAGAGAATGTCAGGGATATGTGGAGCCTTGTGTGTTTGGAGAAGGAGAAGGAGCCTATGACCAGCTTCCAGAGCTTAGTTTTGGTCTCATGTATCATGGAATCACCTATGCGGATGAAGCTTATTCCGAGGAAACCAAAGGGAAAATGACGGTTCGCTTTTGGAGGCCGACCATGAAAAACGGTGTGATTTCTTTCATCAGACCGGAAGAGTGTACCATGACGAAAACCATTAAGGAGATGAAAATAAAATCCTTTACCATGGAGGAGGATAACTTCAGTGGATTAAAGGAGTTCGGGGAGGTGAATTAAATGGGACTCATGCAGATGGCCGTGGAAACCTACGATAATTTTGAGAAGGAGGCCGGAGTGATTCGGGAAAATGAAACACCGCTGGCACCGGTTTCCCACATCCTCACAAGTGCCCAGCTTGAAATCAAAATCAATGGCGAGGGAAAGTTTCTGAGCGGACGGGAGGTAGACAAAAAAGAACCGAAGATTATTATCCCGGTGACGGAGGAATCGGCGGGACGAACCAGCGCACCCTGTCCACATCCACTGTGTGAACAGATTGGATATGTGGCAGCTTATGATGAGAAAAAGCATGGAATGTATGTGGAGCAGCTAAAAGAGTGGTCGGATTTTGATTCGGAAAATAAAAAATTAAGAGCAGTGCTGCGCTATGTGGAAGGCGGAACAGTAATCAATGATTTACTTTCCGAAGGAATTCTCACCGTGGATGAACAGGGAAAACCGGAGAAGGAAAAGCTTATGGTGCGGTGGAGAGTGGAATGTGGGGAGGAAAAAAGCGCCTGCTGGGAAGACCGGGCTTTGTTTGAATCCTTTCTGCGGTACTATTTAGTGAAACGTGAGGATGAGCAGAAACAGCTTTGTATGATTTCCGGTCAGGAAGAACTGCCTGCCAAACAACACCCAAAAGGCATCATACCGGTCAATGGAAACGCTAAACTGATTTCCGCCAACGACAGTTCCGGATTTACATACCGGGGAAGGTTTTCCGAAGACTGGCAGGCTGTCACCGTGGGATATATTACTTCTCAAAAAGCTCACAATGCCATTAGCTGGATGGTTGCCAATCAGGGGATTCGCAGAGCGGTGAGGGGAAGTACAAAAACAGAGGTGACAGAGGCGGATGACAGAAGCTATACGGTGTATGGAGGGCGAACCTTTTTGTGCTGGAATCCCCATGGGAGAAAAGTTCCGCAGATTTCGCAGGCGCTGCTTAGAAAATCAAAGGAAAAAATCGTACTGTTTTCCGATTATAAAACCAGCTTAGAGAAGGTCATTGATGGATATAAAACAGATATGCCGAAGGACGCCAGGGCGGTTATTGCGGTTTTTGACGCAGCGACCACCGGAAGATTGTCGGTCACTTATTATAATGAATTATTATTATCGGACTTTCTGGAGCGTCTGCAATATTGGGATGAAACCTGTTGTTGGGAGAATGGGATTTACGGGATTCAGTCTCCGCCGTTATACACTATCGTGAGATATGCCTGTGGTACTCCAAGGGAGAAGGAGATAGCACCGCCGGGAGATAAACTTTTAAGGCAGCAGATGGAACGGCTTATATCCTGCCGGATTGACCGGTCTTTGGTACCGCGGGACATGGTGGAGAAATTGGTGCATAAAGCATCAAACCTGGTTCTTTATAATAAGACAACGAGAATCCAGCTGTTGTCTGTGACCTGTGCCATGATTCGAAAATTTTATAAAGATATATATAAGGAGGACATATCTATGGGATTAGATGTGAATAATGGGGATATCAGCTACTTATTCGGGCGCCTTTTGGCGGTGCTGGAAAAGGTGGAGGAAGATACCTACAGGAAAGCGAAACGTGAAACATCGGAAAAAGAAGAAGATAATAAAGAAGAAAAAAGAGAAACAAATGCCATGCGGTATCAGGCAGCCTTTGTGCAAAGACCGCTGACTACCTGGGGAGTTTTAGAAAAAAAATTAGAGCCGTATTATAAAAAGATAAAGATGGTTCGTCCGAAATCCTATGATTACTATCGTGGAATCGTTTGTGATATTGCTGAAAAATTACCTGTTGACAAGAGGATATGTAATAAAAAACTGGAAGAGCAATATTTGATTGGATATTATCATCAAAGGAAAGAGTTATATCGGGAGAAAAAGAATATTGAATCAAAACAGGAAGAATAATCCCTGATTTTTCAAGTACAAAATGTAATAAATGCAAGGATTTACGGAAGGAGATTTAGGATGAGCGTTTTAAAAAATAAAATTGATTTTGTGGCATTGATTTCAGTAACGATGGCAAATCCAAACGGAGACCCTCTCAATGGAAACAGCCCGAGGACAGATTATGATGGATACGGAGAAATGTCCGATGTCTGCATAAAGAGAAAAATCAGAAACCGGATGCAGGATTTGGGAGAGAGGATTTTTGTGCAGTCGGAAGACCGAAGCGATGATGGTTGTGGCAGCCTGAGCGAGCGTGCAGTCAAGACGCTGGCGAATATAAAAGACGGAGAAGAGTATGCCAAAAAGGCCTGTGAAACCTGGTTGGATGTGCGTTCCTTCGGACAGGTATTTGCATTTAAAGATAAAGCGGCAAAAGGTGTCTCTGTGGGAGTGAGAGGACCGGTCTCCATCCATCAGGCGGTAAGTGTGGATTCGGTTCGGATTGAAGATATGCAGATTACAAAAAGTGTGAGCGGAGAGAAAAAGAAGGAAGGGGTCAAAGGCTCCGATACCATGGGAATGAAACATTTTGTCCGTTTTGGCCTCTATGTGGTAAAGGGCGCCATTAATGTACAGCTGGCGGAAAAAACCGGTTTTACAGAGGAGGACGCAGAACTTCTCAAAGAATGTATCAGAACATTATTTGTCAACGATGCCTCTTCTGCCCGCCCGGAAGGCTCCATGGAAGTACATAAGCTGTACTGGTGGAAGCATGAGAATAAAATCGGTCAGTATTCATCGGCAAAAGTACACCGCTCTGTGCAGGTATCCCTAAAAGAAGGCGTCGAGGTGCCATCCAGTGTGGATGATTATACGATTTCTCTGGAGAAGCTGGAAGGTATGGAGCCGGAGGTAATAGATGGCATTTAGGGAGGAAGAATTTTTACAGTTATCTGGCCTTCAGCATTTTATCTTTTGTCGTCGCCAGTGGGCATTGATTCACATCGAACAGCAATGGGCGGAAAATTTTCAAACCATGGATGGGAAAATTATGCACAAAAATGCTCATGACGGCGATAGCCGAGAAACAAGGGGAGATTGCATTATTACACGAGGGATGAAAGTACATTCTTCTGAAATGGGCATTTCCGGTGAATGTGATATCGTGGAGTTCCATCGTAGTGATGCAGGAATTCCCCTGAAAGATAAAAATGGAATCTGGCTGCCTTACCCTGTTGAGTATAAACGGGGTAAACCGGGGAATCATACAAAAGCTGATGCGTGCCAGCTTTGTGCTCAGGCCATGTGTCTGGAGGAAATGCTGTGCTGTGAAGTACCGGAGGGTGCCTTGTTTTATGGAGAAGTACGCAGACGCCATACTATTGTTTTTTCTGAAGAAATGCGTAGTGAGGTCAGGGGCTATCTGAAAGAAATGCACAGATTATTTGAAAGAGGCTATACCCCTAAAGGAAAATTGTCGAAGGCTTGTAAATCTTGTTCTTTGAATGAAGTATGCGTGCCTACATTGGTAAAATCGCGTTCTGTGGATGAATATATCCGTGATTATCTGGAGGAAAGGCCATGAGAAAATTGTTGAATACATTATTTATCACATTGGAGGACGCCTATTTATCATTGGATGGAGAAAATGTGGTGGTCAATCGTGAAAAACAAGTTGTGGGAAGATATCCTCTTCATATTTTGTCAGGTATTATTTCCTTTTCTTATGCGGGTGCTTCCCCAGCATTGATGGGAGCTTGTGCAAAACGGGATATATTGCTTGTTTTTTGCACTCCCAGAGGAAAATTTCTAGCCAGGACCTGTGGAATCAGTCGTGGAAATGTGTTGCTGAGACGGACGCAGTACAGAGTGGCGGATGATCCGGCACAAAGTTGCAGGGTGGCCAGAACTTTTATCTTAGGAAAGGTTTATAACAGCAGGCAAAGTCTGGAGCGAACTTTGAGAGACCACAGGGAGCGAATCCCTTATGAATCTATGAAGAGTGTTTCCGATAATATGAAAGCCCTGCTGCCGGAGATAGCAAAAGAAACCAGCATGGAGTCTCTTAGAGGCCTGGAAGGCGCTGCTGCGACCATGTATTTTGGTGTGTTTGATGCTATGCTTCTGAATAAAAAGGAGATTTTCTATTTTAGAGGACGATCGAGACGTCCTCCTCTGGATAGAACAAATGCGCTGTTATCCCTTGCTTATACCTTATTGAAAAATGATTGTGCTTCGGCACTGGAAGCGGTGGGGCTGGATTCTTTCGTCGGTTTCATGCACAGAGACCGTCCAGGCAGAGAATCCCTGGCCTTGGATTTGATGGAAGAAATACGGCCGTGCTTTGCGGATCGGTTCGTTCTGACATTGATTAACAATCGAATGGTAAATGCAGAAGATTTTGAAATCAGGGAAAGTGGTGCGGTATATTTAAAGAATGAGGGAAGAAGAACGTTTTTGCAGCAATGGCAAAAGAAAAAGCAGGAAATGATTACCCATCCTTATCTCCAAGAAAAAATACCGTGGGGCCTTGTTCCCTATGTTCAGGCACTCCTTTTAAGCAGATTTTTGCGTGGGGACTTGGAGAATTATCCGCCATTTTTCTGGAGGTGATGTTGAAATACTTGTTTTAATTACATATGATGTAAATACAGAGACGGCAGCGGGGAAAAAGCGCTTGAGGAAAATTGCGAAGCAATGCGTAAACTATGGACAGAGAGTTCAGAATTCTGTATTTGAGTGCCTGTTGGATGCTGCCCAGTGTCGGGAATTGCAAGATAAATTATGTTCTATAATGGACAAAGAAGTTGACAGCCTTCGTTTTTATTATTTAGGGAATAAATATCAAACGAAGGTGGAACATTTTGGAAAAGGGAAAGGCTACGACCCTCAGGATGTTCTGCTGCTATAAGAAAATCAATTTTTATGGCGCGAAGAATAAGCACCCATAAAAATGCCGAGAGGTTCGCACAAGAAAAACTTTTAAATAATAAAGAAAAAATAATAAAATGTTTATATCATCTGATTACGCGAACAGGTGAAACGCATTAATTGTTGCAAATGTGCTAATTATTTGTAGAGAAAATTAG
>JAUNJG010000085.1 GCA_030533385.1 Eubacteriales bacterium
GATCTCTTCCCTTTATTTTTTTCTTTTTTGCCAATGATAATTATACTCTAAGTGTCCATCTGATACAGGCAAAGTGAGCCAAAGATTCAGCCGCATCCTTTGCGTTCGGGTCAGGGATTCAGCACCCGCACACACGCCAATGGCGAAAGATTACCAATGTGCCTTTACAGCTTCCTCGTTTGTAACTTCATCCCTGTAACTAATCAACAGGCAGATTGCATCGAGAACGATGTGCAAAGACTGGTCAAACAGGGAGCTTAAAAGCTGCACGGATCCTCTCTCGGAACCTGCATCTGCTTTCACGGTACCCGGAACCAGCAGCACTTTCTCTGCGGCCTCAGCCAGGGGAGACTGCCTCTTACTCGTGACAGCCAAAACGGTACATCCCGCCTTTTTTGCCTTTTTTGCGTCATTTATCACGGAAGCGCTGCTCCCGGATCCGGAAACGCCAATCCAGACATCTCCTTCCTTCATCGTCGGCGTAATGGTCTCTCCCACAAAATAAACCGTATATCCCAAATGCATCATGCGCATGGCAAAACCTCTTGCGGAAAATCCCGACCGGCCCTCTCCTGAGACAAACAGACGCCTCGACTTTTCAATCTTGTCCATGAAGCCCTTCATCTCATCTTCTTTTACTTTCTCCATGACACCATGGATTTCGCCTAAAATCGTATTTAAAACTTCTACCATCTTACTGCCTCCTGATCTCTTCCGCAAAAGCTTTGGCCGCCGCATGGATATCCTCTGCCTTATGAATCGCACTGCCCACAATCACGATATCCATTCCCACTTTTTTCAATAGTTCCAGTTTGTCAAATGTCACGCTGCCTGCCACGGCAATTTTTTGAACCCCATGGAGATTTTGCATTTCCCGATGTACCATCTCCTCAAATCCTTCTCCTTTTTTGTCAGAAGGAAGATGAAGGCAGAAAATCGCCTCCGGAAATTCCTGCGCCAGTTTTTCTATTTTTTCCCCGGATACTTCCAGCAAGTCAATCATGTATTCCTTTTTCTTCTCCAGGGCGACATTTCTGCAGGCCCGGATGGTTGCCATGGAAGAAAACCCCATGACGGTCGCAATGTCCGCACCGCTCTCATAAGCCTTCCTGAACTCATATTCTCCTTCATCACACGTCTTGATGTCTGCCAGTATACATTGTTCAGGAAATTTCCGCTTCAGAACTGAAACGCTTCCCTCCAGCCCAAAGTCTTTAATTAAGGATGTGCCGATTTCAACAATGTCGGCACATCCTCGTATTTTCTGCATAATTTCTTCTGCCCTCTCGACAGACACCCTGTCAATTGCCGTCTGAAGTCTCATCTTTTTCTCCTTTTCTTACATTTTAATTACTTGCATCCTCTCTTTTTGAAAAACGATAAAAGAATTTTTGAGCATCTTTTTTATTTTTATGGCAATGCAGGCAGACGGAATAAATCCGTCTGCCTACGTTGTTTCCCTGACTACAAGTTCCGGAAGAATCATGAGCGTTGCAGTCTCTTTTTTTTGTAATAGAACATCTCGCAGCATCTGCACAGACAATTCACTGAGTACCTCTCCTTTATTATTCACCGTGGTCAGTTTGGGGTTACAAATGTAAGAATATTCGGAGTTATTACATCCCGTCAACGCCATCTGTCCAGGAATGTCCACTCCCATTTTTGTCCAGACATTCATGGCACCGACAGCAGTCAGGTCTTCTCCGAATATCGCCCCGTCATACCCTTTTTCCAGGAGCATTCCGGCTGCCTCTCCCCCGCCCTCCAGTCCGTAAGGGATGCGATACACATCATTCTCCGGCTTTTCACATCCATACTGACGCATCTGGCGCAAAAAGCCTTCTGCTTTGCGCTCCGCCGCATCTGTATCTTTATCCATGAGGTACGCAATTTTTTTATGTCCCTTTTCGTATATATGTCTTGTGGCAAGCTCCATCCCATAGGCCTCATCCACAAGTACAGAATGGATATTGGGAGATTCTATCTTTCCATTTGCCATCACAATCGGAATTTCACTGAGAAGACTCAGCGTCTCTTTCTCATCACAGAGCCGATTAAAAATGGAACCTACCAAAATGATTCCGTCCACATTCCTTTTGGCCAGCATTTCCAAATACTTCTTACAGCTTTCTTTGTCCTCCCCCGTATTACACACAATCACCATGTACCCAAGCTTTGAGAGCTGCTGTTCCATAATATAAGAGGTGAGTGCATAATGCGGCACCCGGACATCCACCGCAACAATCGCCACGGTTTTCATGGAGCCGGTGACGAGGCCTCTTGCAATTGCACTGGGATGATACTCATTTCTATCCAGAATTTCCTGTATCTTTTTTCTCGTTTTCTCGCTGACATAATCTTTATGATTTAAAACTCTGGAAACCGTCGCAATCGATACACCTGCTTCCCTTGCAACATCATATATATTCATCTTCCCCAAAATCTCCTGTTTCTTTTTTACACTTTAGTAACCATACAGCCATGCGCCTGCTCATAGACAACATCTGGCGCAAGTTTGCTTGCAAAGGAGAATGTCTATGAGCCAACATACGGCACCTCGCCTTCATCGAGAGTTTCACTGCGGCAGCAGCAAACCCGGAACGTTATGGCTGAATCTTTACATATTTTATCATACCTGGGGATATTATTGTAAAAAATCAGATCATTTTTATTGTAAACATTATTCTTCTCTCTCCCTTATCCCCGCTGCTTCCAAAATCTCCTCATACAGCGCAGATGCGGCCTCTTTTTCATATCCATACATCAAAAGCACGTCCAGCACATAAGGGGAAAAAGAAATTCCTGTTAATTCTTTTGCAAATTCCATCGCCGCCATCTCACTCAGACACAGAATTTTAGATTTGTTGGAAAAAGGTTTCCTCCAAAGTTCAATTTTCTCTGTCTGAGTGTAGATTTCTCTCTTTTTTTGAAACTCCACAGCGTGAAACAGTTCATGGGCAAACAGAATTTCCTCTATATTCACTTTTCCGAGACAGTTCCAAAGATTAGCCTCTTCTATCATTTTTTCTGCCTTTTTCACACAATCTCCAAAGACAAGAATCTGATCCGGCTCTGTATACTGGGCAAAAATGACATGACCGCCTCCCGTGGGAAGATCCGGCATCTCTCCTTTGAGTCCCATATCTTTTATGATATCCCTCACCTTTCGTCCGGGAAACTGCGTCATAAGTTTTCTAGCTTCCTCCCGGCCACAGGCACACGCTCTCGCCGTATACTCTTTTTTTTGTTCTTCTGTAAACTTTCGTTCCAACGGCTCATGATAGAAAGCATAACTTCCCCATTGTTGTTCCCCCAGCTTCAGAAGTTCAGATACCATCTCCTCCAGCGGGAAAATCTTCTGACTGATTTCCTGTTTTTTTCTCCGGAACATAGTTTGCCCTTCCTTTCTCTGTTACCTGTTTTCCCCGGCACATGGAGCTTTTACAGTCATGATTCAGCCATGCGTCTGAACATAATAACATCCGGCACAAGTTTCCTTGCAAAAGAGGATTCTAATATCAGGCACAGGGCGCTTCGCCTCCCTCAAGGGTTTTACTGCGACAGCAATATCCACTGTACACCCGAGATATTATGGCTGAATCGTTATTTTCTTCATCATTAAATCTGGCTCTTAGCACCTACAATGACGACCTCTTCATTCGGATCAATCGCCTGCATTTCCACATCCATTAACATCAATACCTGTTCCAGCTCTCCCGAACCGTTAAAGTCCATCACCCGCGCACCTGCACAGATATAGTAATCCGGACGGAGAATGGCATCGGCCTTGTAAATGGCCAAATCTTCCCAGAGTCTTGAAACAACGCTTCTGTAGGATGCGGCCCTCGTCAGCTCCGCTACGCCATCTGTTCTTTGCACCTTGATAAATCCTTTTTTATCAAGGATTCTAAGCGGCTTTCTGTTTTTTTCGGTGGACTGATATACATAGAAATTCGGAATCTGGCCAACCAGCTTGATTTCTCCCGCCGATTTTCTTAAATCTGCGGCGGCCAGCTCTCTTGCCTCTTCCTCTGTACATTCTTTCATCAGCTCTGCCGTCTTGACCTCTGTTGAACCGAGAGCAATCGCCGTCAACTTGGAAGTCTGCGCATCAATCTCAATGTGTACTTCCACCGTGTCCGGAGATGCTCCACTCTCCACTGCTTTGTCAATCGCCTCTCTCTTGATGCTTCGGATGTCCTCCGCCGTTGGATTCGGCACAACCCTCTCCACGACGTCTCTTACCATAGCCAGAGCAACGCCTATGGAAGAAATAACCTCGGCGTTTTCCGGGACACTGTAATTAATATTCATCTTCTTTGCACAAAAGCCGATCAAAGAGGTAGCTCCTCCTCCGACTCCGACCAGAGAAATCTGATCATGTTCCAGCTTATATTTTTCTGCCAGCTCCATGATGACAGGACTGATTTTTTCATATGCTCTCGTAAGAATCTGTGTCGCCACATCTTCCACCGTCACATGCAGGTAATCTGCAATCGGCTGCATAGCTTTCCTTGCGGCATTCGCATTTCCATAAGAAAAATGTTCCGGCTTTACAAGACCCAGCACGTTTGCCGCACAGGAATTGGTGATGGTAATCCTTTTTCCGCTTTTCAGACGGATTGCCACATAATCTGCCGGGTCTCCTTCTTTCGGGGAGAACAGTTCCAGCTGCGGATCTACAATTTCTTCTTCCGGCGTAAAGACCGCATAATCCAGGCCCGCAATATGTGCGGATCTCGGTCCCACGTCTGCGACACCGTTCTTATTCAGTCGAACCATACTTCCGCCCGCAACGCCCAGCACTCTGACATCCAGGGAAGTAATGTAAGTCCGGTGTCCTCCTACTATGGAATAATCAATGGCAGGACGTCCGTTTTTAATTACACCGATATTGGTCGTAGTTCCTCCTACCTCGAAGTACACGCCATTGGAAGCGCGCAGGTACATGAGAGATCCCATGACGGAGGCCGCAGGGCCGGACAACATGGTCAGCACCGGTCTTTTTTTCATTTCATTGATTTCCATGACGCCGCCGTCACCTCTCATAATCATAAGAGGTACTTCCACGCCTGCCTGTCTTACGCTGTCTTCCGTAGAATTCGCCGTGTTGAGCATCTTAGGGAGAATGCTGGCATTGATGGCAGCGGTTCTCGTCCTTCTTGTCAGACCGTAAAGCTTGGTGATGTCAGAAGCCATACTGGTCTCCATTCCCATCTCCCCTTTGGTCACGTCATAGATTGCTTTTTCTGTTGTCATATCATCCACGCCAAAAGCTTCAGAAGCCACAAACACCTGTGCGCCCTCTTTTTTTAATGTCTCCGCAGCCGCTTTGATAGAATCATGGCTCAGGTCTTTTTCTTTGATGAACGCATTGTGGATTTTAATTTTTCTTCCCGAACCCAGGTCAACGTCTTTTAACTTTGTCTGGGCTTTCGCAAGAAGTCCTTCCAGGCCTCCCTGCGAGCTTCCGATGACTCCTACAGTTGCAACATCACCCTCAATCAGGGCATTTGTCGCCTGCGTGGTACTGTGGGCCACAAAAATAACGTCTTTCGGGTCAATTTTATTTTCTTTCAGACAGTTTTGGAACGCCTGAACTACTCCGGCTGCAACGCCTGACTTGTCGTCGTGCGTCGTCTTCACCGATGATTTTCCGATAATCTCCTGTGTTGCATTATCAATGGCCACCGCCTTGGTATGGGTACCTCCCACGTCTATTCCCATTCTTACTTTTCTGTCACTCATCTTATTTCCTCCATTTCAGAGCAGATAGATGCTCATCTGCTCTGTTTTTCTCTATGATTTTGTCTTCCACGATATTAACCGAACATTACATAAACCATCACTTGCAGGATGATACAGATAAGCCATCCAACTACGGCACTCAACTTCAGATATTCTCTCGTAGATACTTTTGCATAGTTTACACCCCAGATAATCCAGGACTGCGTAATACAGCAGGAAACGTTCATGACCGTACTTGGGATAATGATAAGCGGCGCAAGATAGGCAGTTGAAAATCCGATTCCTTTTAAAATTCCCAGCGTGGCAGCTCCGCAGCCGAACAAGGTGAGGGGGCCTCGGAACATTCCCATCGGGGAAATCAGGGCAAAAACAATACTGATAATCAAGGTGTTATTCGGAATAATGCCTCCGAGCAGAGCATTAAAATAAGGAACACACAGCTCTGCCGCCTTGTTGAACATTGGAAGCATTAAGAGGAATCCTACCAGCGGCGCAGTATCTACGACACCGTCAAAGAAATCTTTGTTCACCATTCTACAAGTCTGTGACCAGCTCTTGATTTTTCCACAGGTGAACAGCGCATAAAAACTTCCCATGATAAATCCAAGAATAATCGGCACTTTAAATACAATCAGCAAAACAACCGGAAGAATCGGCGCAATCAGGGCAATCCCCGGCGCATTGTCCGCGCGGCGTTTTTTTCTGGAAGTTGGCGCCGTCGCCGCCCAGCTATGCACCCTTTTTTTGGAGGAGAGGAACGCCACCATGAGGATGACAACAACGACCTGAATCAACAGGGCATAAATTCCCCATGAGATATGCTGTTCGTAAGGGTACAGAGTCTTTCCGTCCTCTCCCAGGAAAAAGGCAGAAAACTGTCCGTACAATACAGGGTTTACAAACATTCCGGCTCCCACGCTCAGCATAAAGGAACAGGTCGCCAAAACTTTAGGGATTCCTAATGACATAAAAATCGGAAGAACAATCACACCGATGGCAACTACGGCTCCCGCTCCGAAGATGGAGGAGAAGCAGGCTGTCGTAACGATGCAAAGCAGGATACAGGTGATGGCCGGCTTGTCACCGCCAAGCTCCGTCGTCGTACGAATCAGGGTAGACGCAATACCTGTATTCATCAGGACTCTTCCAAACCACGCTCCGAAAATAACGTTTACAAGAACAGAACCCCAGCCTTCCGGTCCGCTCTGAAAGACTTTCTGTAAGGCGTCTGTCCATGTAATGCTAATTGCCTCCTGATTGGCCGCAATAAACTCCGGGTTCGTCACGAACATATTTCCCAGCATCGGCAGCACTGTCCATATAATTCCCATTACAAAAATTCCAAGCATCAGATTTCCGCCTCTCACCGCATAGACAGCCAGTCCGAAGAAGGAAATCAACAACAATATTCCTATTATATACTCCATAATAGCCTTCCTTTCTTATGTACCTTCTTACAGTACATTCTTTTTTCTTTAGAAACGTTTCTTTTTCTGTAAGCGCTTTTATATCCTAGATTATAAATTAATTATATAAAAAGTCAATAATTGTTTCTACTTTTTTTATCTTTTCGTTGTTTTTTACAAAATTTTCTCCTAAATATTTGAGAAAATGCCTAAAAGAATTTCCCTGTTTTATGAAAGCGCTAACATATTTAGATGCGGTATCCTCGTCTGCCTGAATAAATTTGCCTTCCCTGCCTCATTCCCATCAAAAATGGTATCCCTTTTACACCCGTGGTTCCTCTCATTTTTCCCTTTCTTGCCTGCGGGCATAACAAAAGACAGCCGATTTCCCGACTGTCTTTTGCGAAGGGCTAATGCCTTCCTCCCGCTCCTCCGTGGCCTCCGCTTCCTCCTACGGAACCGCCGCCCCCGCCGGAACTGTGATTTTTTTCGATTTTGTGCCTGGTCACATAAGAGCGAAGATAAATGTTCTCCCTTCTATGAACCACGATGCCTCCTTCCGGCACATAGGTGGATTTGGTCGTCGTCACTTCCCCCTTGTTTTTTACCCAGTTGACGATGACAAATCCGGCGGTGAACATCAGCGCCGCCAGAGCCAGCCAATAGGATTTCACATGGAAATGAAACAGGTGAAGATTTTGCATTTCTTCTGCAATAAGCTGCACCATGGTTCGATATGCCCCGGCTGCATTCCGGTTCACTTTCTCGTTGGTTCTGTCCACGATGTATTGCGCTGTGGAATCATCCAGCACCTCTTTCACCTCGCCGGTCGTACACATCCAGCAATAACCCGTCGCCCAGTTGTCCACATAAATCACACCGTCGCCGTTGGCCTTATCCCAGCCGAAACCATTCTCTTCGTAAAAAGCCTGGGCATAATCCCGAATCATATAAAAATCGTCAATGGACGGCTCCCGGATGGTCAGCAGCACAATATCCGCACCGATAATGCTCTCCTTTTTGGCAATCAGTTCTCTCAGCGCCATCTCCTCCTCGTCAGATAAGACGCCGGCCTTATCAAATACTCTTTCGTCCGTGAGACACTCCTTGTTGGTGCGGGACTCTCCGGATGCCATCACCCCCTGAAATACCGCATATTTTAATAAAAATCCTCCTCCGCCAAGTACAAGGCCTGCGCAGAGCAGGAAGATGCTCATTGTTTTATAAAATCGATTCATCACAGCACCTCCAAAAAATAGAACAGCATTTTCAGGAAGAAGAAGAGAAGTCCAAACACTCCCGCACTGAATCCGAACATGCGTCCCCTGCTTATGGGAGGCGCCCCTACCACTTTCCCCGTCTGGCCGTTCACATAAAAAATATACTCTTTCCCATTGTACTGATACACATATTTCCACACTGGAAGAAAAGCAAAGCAGGCTTCTTTTTGCCGGTTATCGAACTGTTCTGAATATGGCCGAACGACGGCAAAGCCTCCGTTTTGTTCTGTCAGGTACTGTCTGGAAAATGTGTCGACTTTCTCTTCCGCCCTCGGGCTTAATTGCTGTGCATTTTCCTCGTATACCTCTGCCCGGAAACCGGACAGATACTCCGGAGCAAAAGCTCCCAGCTTCTCATACTCATAAGGCTCCAGCAAATCCATCATGCCATCTTCCATGGCGACGGAGGCGTCCACAGGAATCTTATCGTAATCCACCTCAAAATCCCGGACAATCCGATAAATTTTCGTCTCGGTACACTCGTAGTCCCCTTCTCTCCAGGTGCGTATCCGATCCCCCTCCCCTTCAAAATGGACATGACTGTGGAAATCATACATCCAAAAGGGAACGTATATACCCTCCATGGATTCCAGGCTTGACACAGAACAAAAGTTAGATGGCAGAAACAGTTTTTCTGCAAAACTTTGACGCATTTTTTCCGCCGCCTGATGCTTGCCAAGAGCAAAGGGAATCACCAGCCCCGGCTTGTATTCTCCCTCCATCCGATCTTCCAGAACATGAAAAGTCTGGCAATAAGGACACCTGCATGCCAGCGTATGCTCTCCAGTTTCTATTTTTCCTCCGCAGTTGGCGCAAATATGTATTTCCTTTTGGGGTACCACCTGCTGGCTTTCCTCACTGCCGCAGCTCTCACAGATCATTCCGTTCTTTTCGGGTTGATACACTACATTTCCCCCGCAATTTTTACAGCGATAAAACATATATTCCTCCCCGGATATCATATATCCTGCTTTATGAGCATAAAGTACACAAAGCGGCCGCCCCATTTTCGAGACGGCACATTTTCCCAAGGAGGCATCCCTTGAAAAAATATATTCTGACTTTATGCCTGTTTCTTTCGTTGTTTTTTTCTTTTGATTATACCATAAATTTGCTTGCTACGGAAATTCCTTCGGAACTTTATGCAAAATCTGCCATTCTCATGGATGGCTCCAATCAAAGGGTATT
>JAUNJG010000170.1 GCA_030533385.1 Eubacteriales bacterium
ATAGTATTGCGCCAAGTCCATTCTGCGAAACTCCACATCGCTGATCCGTTTGAGTTTTTCAGCACTGGAGACGGCAAGGCTATACATTTCTTCATATAAGATGCCAAAATCATCTGCCAGCTTCTGTGCAGCCTCTTTTGCACCCAGCCCGAAAAGCTGCGCCGTAAAATCAACCGCATCCCCGGTACATCCACACCCAAAGCAATAATATCTGCGGTCAACCTTCATGCTGGGGCTTCTGTCATTATGGAAAATACAGCGGATCATGCCGCTCCTGTTGGGCTTATATCCATAAAGTTCTGCCGCCTGCCGGACGGTGACATTTTCCTTAACTGCTTCAAATAACCTCATTTTCTACACTCTCCTTCCAACCATTTAAGCAAAACAGGGACAAAAAAAGAGCATCCTGACTTTCATCCACGGCTGGATAAAGCAAAATGCTCCTTACAGGGAATCCCTGTCATAATGATTCTGTTTCGTTTTTCTTCTTGCAGCGTCCCTCTCTGCAACCTTCCTCCTGTTTTCTGCCAGTTTCTCCAGGATGGATTTTTTCGCTGTCTTTTTGATCTGCTCCGTATTCTCCTTTCTTACCTCCGGCTTCAGGAGTTCCTTCTCCACATTTTCCAGGACGGACTTCGCCGCATTCCTGATCCTGTCCTTCGCCTTTTTTATGACATCCTTTGTGATGGCTTTCACTTTTTCTTAATTTTTAGTGCTGTTGACAACTGCATCACACAGGTTATCAAGGAGCGCCATATCTTCTTCCTGCGTCCGGCTCCGGACGGAATCCGTCACTATCTCAACGGCCTTGTCATAGGCAAGCGCCGACACCTCCTCGATCAAAATATCGTTGTCCATGATTTTCTCTTCCTGTTCCCTGAGCTTTTCCTCCTGCCGGGCAATCTTTTCTTTCTGCTCCCGGATGATGAACTCCTGCTTTTCCATGTACTCCCTTCCCCCATACTCCGGCTCTTCCTGAATCTCCAGGCCATTCTGCCTGCATATATAAGAACAGCAAAATATCTCCTCCACCGTATATTCCCTGCATTCTGATAACATCTCGTCTGTTTCCTCATAATCGTAAATACTGGGCGTTCCATTGCAGTACAGGTTGAACGCCATCCGGATAATTCTCTGGCTGCCACTTGTCTGCCATCCTTGTTTCAGGCATTCTGTTTTGACGCATCCTGTCTTAAAATCATAAACCTGGTACACAGTTCTCCTTGTATCTTCGCTGATCCCAAGACAATAGCATAATGCTTTGTGATACACATCCGGGTATCTGACCTCTTTCAATTTCTCGTAGTAGAATTTTTCATGTGCTTTACTGGCAAAAATAATCTGTTCCTTTTTTTCAGTTTCTGCTCTTAACGCTGTGTGTCCATTCATGTGTTTTTCCTCCTGATTTTTCATTTGACCATAACGCAAAAAAGACACTTTCCTAAAATTTCTTTTAGAAAAGTGTCCTGATTAAATACGATTATTCTCTTAAATTCTATCCATTTCATTTAAAATCGCTTATTAACGTTTGTTAAGAGCTTTTAAATTGTCGTACATCTGTCGTACTATACAACTCCAGCAGCCAAAAAACCTTGATTTTGCAGGCTTTATTTATCCAGTGACTTCAATGTGGAGAACTTACGAACCTTTCTTTACACTACTCTCTACAGTCCTCTGAATACCTGTTTT
>JAUNJG010000171.1 GCA_030533385.1 Eubacteriales bacterium
CACCGTTTGCGGTCTTTTCACGAAGTTCTGGATTTACAAAACGCTGAATGGCAGCGTCCTGGGCGCTCAAAGTAAATGTCTGATTAACTTTGATAGCACCTTTGCGGAAACCATGTGGCTTTACATAGTGTCCATCAACATAGTTAAATGTACAGATGGCTTCTTCAAAGCCAAGCTCTACCAATCGGATTTTTACGGCTTGTCTCGAAACACCATAATCCCGCTCCAATGCCCCGATTACCATTTCCATGACATCAACCGTATGCCTTGCATCGGTCTGTCTCATGAAACGGGCTATGTATTCTTTAGCCTTTACCGTAAATGGTTCCTTTGGCATCTGGATTCTCGGAGCAAGTTGGTTAGCCTGCTTTTCTATATATTTTGTGGATTTTATAGATATACGGGAATCAGAGTCACCAACAACTTCACAGCTAATATAAGATGCATCAGCATTAAATAACTGCTCCAGCTTGAAAACCTTTCGATGCTTTGCCCAATGAATGCACTCATGGATAATGGTATTATTAAATGAACCAAGATTCCGAAGAAGATATATCATTGGATCCGCTACTATTGTTCTTCCTTTGATATGTGTTAGAACATCCTCATCTTCGTCCGCATTGTACATCTCGGTATCCGTATCATCAAAATAAATCTGTCCAAAAATAGAGCCCTCTTCACGGATACATTGATTTCTGACGGTTAACCCCATGTTTTTTGCAAGTTCTGTCGGGTCAACCCAAACGGGGGTTCGACCCCTCATCGGTATTCGAAGTGCATCAGGATAGTAGTCACGCAAGAATGCTGTGGCCACTTCATCCAACTTTTCATATGGGATAATCGGTACAAGAGAATCATCAATCGGGGCTTTAACACGACTTTTGCCGTTGTATTTTGATACCCGCAGGCTTTCAAAATCATCCAGGTTCTTATCCAGATTGCCACGGCAATGAACCATCATCCACACGATATTTTCATCATAATCGTCGTAATGGTAATCTCCCTCATAGGTTTCAAACCAAATAGAAAGGGCCACATCGAAATGCACCTCCATGCCCGGTTTATCTTCAACTCATACGTGTTCTACCTTGACATCTGAAATCTCTGTCTCTCCGGCACGATGGATTCTTCTTAATTCAATGCCCAAGGAATCAATATTTGCCTCCAGGTATCTTTCGGCAGCCGCCCAGAAATTATTATCAAATTTCTTTTTTACATATTCAGCAAATGAATGATATGCTGCCATAATCTGCCCTCCTTAAAAGTTTCTCACTTTAAACGGCCTTTTTCATTCCTCGTCATCTTCCTCTATTACTACTTTATATCGTTTTCTCAATCCAGAGCGAGTTTTGGAAACAAAGGCATGGAACTGCCGTGCATCCTTTAGACCAAGAATCTCTGCGCACTGAACGGCATTACCAAACGCAATTATCTCTTCGGTATCTTCACGATATACAGTATAGTATTTCATCGCAATTCCTCTCATGGTAGTATTGGCCGCAATGCTTCAGCCACATTGTCGGAATCATTACCCAAAATCAATTCGTAATAATCAATCGAATCAACTGCTAAGGGAAGTGCCGCTGTTTCTGTTGAACGCATAATCTTTGCCTTACTTTCTGCACCTGGAAATGCAAAACCACATTTCTTTACACCTGTTAGAAGTACATATGAAAGTAGCT
>JAUNJG010000172.1 GCA_030533385.1 Eubacteriales bacterium
GAAAAAGCATGGAAAGCGCTTGCTAGCTTTGCGGCTGGGGAAGGAGCGCAGGAAATTGCAAATGATATGAACAATCACCTGTCCTATCCTGGAATTGAACCAGACACAGCGGCGATGATAGAGAGAGCAGGACTTGAGAAGGCGGTAGACGAATTTAATCGTTCTGGAGAAGACATTGCGGCTGGACTTGTGAATCAGAGGGTGGCAGAGCCGACGATTGAAACCGCTGTTCAGGAAGCGATGCAGGGCTTAGTTGGAGGAACGTACACGGTTGATGAGGCAGCGCAGCATATACAGGATGCCCAGGATGCCTTATAAAAGTATATGGTGTTGCGAGATAGAGAGAACCATTTATGGTTCTCTCTATTAAAAAGAGGAGAAGGCTATGGGGAAAGCAAAATCAAATGAAAATAAAATAGAGATCAACTATGCGGGATATCTTTTTATTTTGCCGGCTATGTTTTTTTTCTGCTTTTATATTTTGTATCCAATTGTGTTTATTTGCAAGAATAGCTTATTCAGTTGGGCGACTTTAAGTAATATGGAGTTTGCTGGAATGAGCAATTTTGGAAAATTGTTGACAGATAACACTTTTTGGATAACCATAAAAAATTCGGTTAAATGGATCTGTGTAACAGTTCCCGTCCAGGCAGCGGTGGGCTTTCTGTTGGCGTTTGCCATTGAGGAACGGATTAAGAGCAATAAAAGAGGGAAAAATCCGCTAAGGACTTTTTTCAGAACGATTTATTTTATACCGGTGGTAACTTCTGTAACGGTAGTAGCAATTATCTTCAGTAAAATTTTTCAGCCATATCAAGGTATTATCGGACATTATTTACATGCGTGGTTTGGGATGTCACCTACCATCAATGTATTGGGAAATGCTGATGCTGCTTTGTGGGGGATCATGCTGGCAAATATATGGGAGTGGACGGGATGGTCTATGATCATGTATGTAGGAGGTATTTCGCAGATTCCTGAGGACATGAAAGAGGCAGCCAGAATTGATGGCGCCAATACTTTTCAGGAAATTATTCATGTGTTCCTTCCCTCTTTGTCATCTGTTCATAAGTCTTTGTTGATGTTGGGAATTATCGGCTCTTTGCAAACGTATGCGCTCATTGGCGTTATGACTGGTGGAGGACCAAATCATGCAACTGAAATGCCGGGAACATATATTTTTCAAAAAGGGTTTACAGAAAATCAGATGGGATATGCCTGCGCCGTATCTGTTGCGATATTGTTGTTTGCGCTGGTGCTGACATTTATCCAGGTGAAATTTTTGGGCTCCGGTGACTTTATGAAAAAGGAGGATGATTAGTGTGAGAGCTAAAGTAAGAGAAGGCCATAGTAATTATCTCTGGAAAATATTCTTGATGGTGATGACTGTAATAACGGTCATCCCTCTTGTTTTCGCCCTTAGCCTTTCCTTCCGGACACAAAATTCCATCTATGATCCGAGGCTGTTTGTGTCGGAGATGACCATATCAAATTATATAAAGGCTCTTGCCGACAACCCAACGATATTTAACAATTTCGTCTCGAGCCTTGTTATATCTTTGGTGTCAACGGGGGCAACGGTTCTTTGTGCATCGATGGCAGTTTATGGCTTTTCAAGAAAAAATGTGTATGGAAAAGTCTTTTTATATAATTTGATTTTGTGTACGTTGAT
>JAUNJG010000086.1 GCA_030533385.1 Eubacteriales bacterium
GAGAGCATCTGCCTTACAAGCAGAGGGTCATAGGTTCGAGCCCTATAGGTCCCATACATGCCGGCGTGGCGGAACTGGCAGACGCACAGGACTTAAAATCCTGCGGGACTTATACTCCCGTATCGGTTCGATTCCGATCGCCGGCATACAAAAGAATACGTGGGCATAGCTCAGCTGGATAGAGCGTCTGGCTACGGACCAGAAGGTCGGGGGTTCGAATCCTCTTGCCCACGCTATCATTCCTGATATAGGTATGATGATTTTATACAGCGCTATCGCCAAATGGTAAGGCACTGGATTCTGATTCCAGCATTTCCAGGTTCGAATCCTGGTAGCGCTGCTAAAAAAGAGATATCATTTTAGGGCATCTTCCTTAGGAGGGTGTCCTAAAGTGGTTTTGTGTCTTAATTTAATATTTTTGTTTTCATACGGCGTAGCTTTCGAGTTGCGCCGTTTTTCTTACACCTTATGTTTGGCATATTCTATCGTGATATCAGAAAAGATGATATGGCGCTACTTGCTGCAAAATATGTAAGAATATCTTGATGGATATTTAAAAATTGTGAAAGAGTAAAATGATTATGCGCAGCTCGCAATCCATGAGAAAGCTATTGTACTGTAGGTACAAATGTGTTATGATTAGGCAAATGGAGAATGTCCGAGCGCACATCAGAGTGTTCGGTAGGATGCATCGGTTCCGCATTTTGCCGGAATCCGGGGAAGTGAAGGGGAAAGATATGGCAGAAGCACGAATTATTTATAATCCTGGTAAAATGGTAATGAATATGTTTTATCGCAAAATGAACCAGGAGAGCAGAAAAGAGTTGGCGGACAAGAAATTTGATGCGGTAGGTTTATTCCAGACTACAGTGTCGGGAGTACTTTACTATGCAGACAGAGCGGCAAAGACGAGCAATGTATATCCGGTAGAAATTAACGGAAGTTGCCCGCAGCACATTACTACGCTGGCTTTCTTCGGAGAGACTTCAGCGGTGGAGACTGCCATGAAAATGGTGATTCAGGAAGAAAAAGAAAGAAAAAACCAGTTGATATAAAATATTCGTAACGATTCACCCATAAATTCCGAAGGTGCGGCTTTCCTCAGCTGTCTCTTGCCAGAGTGACAAGAGATGCAGTTTGAGTGAATCGTCCTGTGCCAAGGCGGATGCTATCTGTCTGCCTGACTTGTACGGGGTACGTCACATCCTTGAGTGCATGGCTGAATCGTTTACAGGACTATATGATGGGGATGTTACAAAGAAATGTACAATACAGCTATATTTTCTCTGCACTGCGTTGTGGAATCAAAGCAGGATGATGCGGTTTGCCGGATATCAAAGTGATTGGCGGGGAAGTTTGGAAGTGTGAGACATTTCGTGACAGCCCTGTTATTTTTTTGCAGGCGAGTATTGGATGTGCTAGAGCAGCAGAGTGACGGAAGTTTTTTTATCCGGGGCAAAAGCATCAAAAGTAATTTCTTTCTGCATGAACGGAGACATGAGAGGGAATAGAGTTCTTCACTAAAAAGAGGAAGCATCATAAAAAAGAAGGACAGAACAGAAAGGTAGCGAACAATGTATAAAATGAATATTCAGGTAAGATACAGTGAAGTGGATCAGCATGGCAAAGTTCCTCTGCATCAGATTGTGGAGTACTTTCAGGACAGCGGAACATTTCAGTCGATTGCTCTCGGACTTGGTGTGAAGGGAGCGCTGGAAGATGGCCGGGCATGGTATTTGCTGGCGTGGGATATCAAGGTTCAAAGGTATCCTGCGCTATGTGAAAAATTAACAGTGATCACGGAACCTTACAAGATGCGGGGTTTTTATGGATATAGAAGATATTTTATTGTAGATGAAAACGGAGAGCAGATTGCTGAGGCGGATTCTAACTGGATATTGATGAATACAAAAAAGATGATTCCCGTCAAAATTTCAGAAGAACTCACCCGGATATATATTCCGGATGCTCCGGATACGACGGTGCGTGTAAAAAGGAAACTTTCATCGGAAGGAGAATGGAAGGACGTCGAACAATTTATTGTATCAAAGATATTTTTGGATTCCAACAGACATGTGAACAATGCCAATTATATTTCCTGGGCAGAAGATACACTGCCGGAAGGACGATGTGTCACCGGGGTGAAAGTGGATTACAGACAGTCAGCTTTTTTGCATGACGAGATTTTTGTGTCTGTATCGGAGGAGGAACCTCGGTGGAGGGTTCGTTATAAGAACCAGGAGGGAACCTTGTTGGCACTGGTGGAGCTTGACACCGTGGCTATAGAAAAAAGTGAAGAGGTTGCAGAAGACGCCTGATTAGGAAAAAGAACGTGAATAAGGAGAAAACCATGATTGAATTAGGGATAAAGCAAAAGTTGTACGTGGATCATGAAACAAATTTTGGCGTATATTTATGTGAAGAAAAAAATGTAGGAAAGAAGAAGGGAGAGTCCATTCTTTTGCCGGGAAAGCAAGTTCCTGCCGGAATAAAAACGGGAGACGGCATAGAGGTCTTTGTCTACAAAGATTCCGATGACCGTCCCATTGCCACGGTCAATATGCCCGAATTAACTCTGGGAGAGGTGGCATTGCTTCCTGTTTTAGATGTCACAAAAATAGGCGCCTTTTTAGGATGGGGGTTGGAAAAAGACCTTCTTCTCCCTTTTAGTGAACAAACGATCAAAGTGAAAAAGGGAGAGAAACATCTGGTGGGACTTTACATCGACAAGAGTGAGCGTCTGTGTGCTACAATGAAAATATACGACTTCCTACGCACCGATTCTGCCTACAAAAAAGGAGATTTGGTCACCGGTACAGTCTTTGGAAAAAACCCTGAATATGGCGTGTTCGTGGCTGTAGACAACCGGTATCATGGGATGATACCGAAGAATGAAGCGGTGAAAAACCTTGCCATTGGGGAGACAGTCAGAGGAAGAGTTCTCGATGTGCGGGAAGATGGTAAATTAAACTTGAGCATCCGTGAAAAAAGTTACATCCAGATGGATATTGACTCTGAAAAGATTATGAAAAAGCTGGAGGAAGCCGGAGGATTTTTGCCATACCACGATAAATCGTTACCGGAAGACATCAAAGCCATGTTTGGAATGAGCAAAAATGAATTTAAAAGAGCCATCGGAAGGTTGTATAAGGGACATAAAATTATAATTTCAGAAAAAGGAATTACGCTCGTATGAACAAAATGGGATTCCATGTAAATTTAATATGGCTTTACGCAGTAGTTTTGCACATTGTTGCTTCCCTTGTTTTTGGCTCACTGGGATATCTGGGAAGTGTCCTGGTGAATCTGGTGACATTCTTGCTGGTCTTGACTGTGTGCAGGCAGAGGAATCTGACCATCCGGAGATGGTGCCATCTTTCCCCGATTCCTCTTCGACAGATTGGGGTTATTCTGATATTGACTGTTCTGTTGTTTATCATCGCAGGGTATCTGAACGGACTGTCTTTACTTTTTACGGAAAATCTCATGGCAAGTGCCCTGAAGGAAACCAGGACGTATTTCTGGCAAAGTATCCTCGTGTACTCTTTGTTGCCTGCCATTGTGGAGGAAATGTTGTTCCGGGGATGTATTTTTCGGGGGATTCCGGATAAAAAGATGGCTATCTTTCTATCTGCTGCCTTATTTGCCCTGCTGCACATGAATTTCAATCAAATGACTTACGCTTTTTTCGTGGGATTATTTTTCGCTGCCATTGTGGCAGCAACAGACAATCTGTCGGTTACGATAGTCATTCATCTTTTATTTAACCTGATTAATTTAATCAATGTTGCTTTTTACGATCATCCGGTCATAGAAGGCTTGCTGCATATCCGAATAGGAGGGTATTATCCATTTGCCGCCGGATTCTTTGATGAGAGAGGGCAATTTCAGTGGAGTCTGTTGGCGGTAGGAAGTGTCCTTGCAGCTTTTGCTGCCGGTCTGGCTGTGCTATTGATTAGTCAAATGGCGAAATCAGAGAAAGGTTGGAGGAAGGACGGGAGAGAAGAGAGGAAAAACGTGGAAAAGTTCCTGGAGACGGAAGGGACGGAAGAGACGATTTTACAAGGAAAGACAGGAGAGGAAAAGAAAAGAAGAAGACGTAAGAAAGAGAAAGTTCCTTTTTTGTGGGTGGCTCCATGGAGGCCGGACGGGGCATTCTGGATTGGATGTGTGATTTGTATCCTGGTTGCAACGGCCTACGAACTGCTTTTGTAGAGGAACAAAAAAGAAGATATGCGGGAAGGCTGCGCCTTCTCCTGGTGTGCGCAGAGCGTCAAAAAGGACTGCCGGAGGGAGAAACCTACTCCCACCGACAGTCCTTTTGATTGCCGTCTGCCGTCCGACAGCGATTGCCTGATATCAGATATCAGGACAAAGATGGTTCGTTTGTATCACAGGTGTCTCTGTTTTGCTGGTATTCCAGGGAGGCAGCCAAAAAGCCTTTGAACAGAGGATGCGGTTTGTTCGGTCTGGATTTAAACTCAGGGTGAGCCTGCGTGCCGATAAACCATGGATGATCCGGCAGCTCAATCATTTCTACGATGCGGCCGTTCGGTGAAAATCCGGAGAGAAGCATTCCGTATTCTCTCAAAACATCCCGATATTGGTTGTTCACTTCATAGCGATGGCGATGACGCTCCTCGATGGTGTCAGAACCGTACAAGGTCAGTGCTTTTGAGTTCTTGTCCAGAATACATGGGTAGGAACCGAGTCGGAGCGTGCCTCCCAGGTTCGTAATTCCCTCTTTGTCCGGCATAATATGAATGACCGGGTTTGTGGTAGATTCGCTGAATTCATGGCTGTGAGCGTCTGAGAGGCCAATGACGTTGCGGGCGAACTCCACGATGGTAAGCTGCATACCAAGGCAAAGGCCAAGGTATGGAACGTTGCGGGTGCGGGCGTAGTTGATGGCGCAAATCATGCCTTCAATGCCCCGGTCACCAAATCCGCCGGGAACGATAATTCCATCGACGTCGGATAAGAGAGTGTCCACGTTATAGCTGCTAAGAAGCTCGGAATCCACCCACTTGATGTCCACTTCGGCGTTGTTGGCGACAGCACCGTGTTTTAAGGCTTCCACCACGCTAATATAGGCATCGTGAAGAGAGACATATTTGCCTACGAGAGCGATGCGGATGGTATGTTTTGGATTCTTCCAGGCATCGACCATGGCGATCCAGTCCTCCAAATCCGGCTGTGGACATTCCATGTGCAGGCAGTCACATACGACGTTGGCGAGGCGCTCTTTTTCCATGGCCAAAGGAAGTTCGTATAAGATATCGACATCCAGGTTTTGGATGACCCGCTTTTTCGGGACGTTACAAAACTGTGCAATTTTTGCTTTGATGCTGTCATCCAAAGGCAAATCAGACCGGCAAACGAGAATGTCCGGCTGAATCCCCATACCTTGAAGTTCTTTTACACTGGCCTGGGTCGGCTTTGTCTTCAGCTCGCCGGAGGCCTTCAGATAAGGGATGAGAGTGACGTGGATGAGGATACAGTTTTCATGTCCCACTTCGTACTGGAACTGTCGGAGAGCCTCCAGGAACGGGCGGCTTTCGATGTCGCCGGCGGTTCCGCCGATTTCTATGATGGCCACTTCTGTTTCAGAAGAGTCTTCACTGTGATTTTCATTATGGTAAAAACGACTTTTGATTTCGTTGGTAATGTGCGGGATAACCTGCACGGTGTTCCCTCCAAAATCTCCCCGGCGTTCTTTGTTCAAGATGCTCCAATATACTTTTCCTGTGGTCACGTTCGACTGCTTGTTCAGTTTCTCATCGATAAATCTCTCATAGTGTCCCAAATCCAGGTCAGTTTCCGCTCCGTCGTCAGTGACGAAAACTTCGCCGTGCTGAATCGGGTTCATGGTTCCCGGGTCTATATTGATATAAGGGTCAAACTTTTGACTGGTTACTTTGTAGCCCCTCGCTTTTAACAGACGCCCCAGGGAAGCGGCGGTGATTCCTTTTCCCAGGCCGGAAACGACGCCGCCCGTGACAAATACATATTTAACTGGCATGAATAATCCTCCTGTATATTTCATGAAATTTTAAACTGTTTTGAGGGATATCAGATGAGAGCGAACTCCCGCATCCGAAGCTCACAGTCAGATTCGGCGCCGCATAGAAAGGAAAGATTCTAAGTGGTGGCCGGCGATGATGAGCCGCAGATGATTTACAGCGATGTGATTATTTGTTATGACAAAAGAAACGGGGATTTTCAAATCTGATATCATACAATTACACTATTATACTATATGTTTTTCATTTTTTCCAGTCAGAAATATCATGAAAATGTAAGGATTTGTCACGAAAATTTGCACCTTTGCCGCAGAGAGTGTCCGTTCTGCAGAGGATGATTATGATTTACTCTGGCGGTTGGAGCGGCGGTATTCATTGGGTGTCATAAGCGTTTTTTTCTTGAATGCCTGAGAGAAATAAGACTGGGAGGAAAAACCGATGCGGCGGGAAATTTCTGCAATAGAATAATTGGTGTTTTCCAAAAGTTTCTTACTTTCATCAATTCGTTTTTCATTGAGATAACTAATGGGAGAACGAACGTATTTTTTCGTAAAAGAGTGGACAAGATAATATTTATTCAGACCGCTTCTCTCGGAGAGAGTATCAAGAGTGATATTTTCTGAAAAATGTTCATCAAGATAATTCTTTATCATTTGGCAATCCCGGCTGAATTTATCGTCAAGGAAGGAACTGCATGTGATATCTGCATGTCTTTGCAGGGTGATGAGAAAAAGCTCCAGATAATGATTGCAGGCATCTTCGTAGCCAATCTCTTTTTGGGTAATTTCCCTTATGATTTTGTTGAAAAACAGGCCGCAATCTCCGTGGGAGTTGTCCCACACAGGGAATGGCTGTGGATTCTGTACTTCATGCCGAAGGAAACAAAGGTTTTCCACGCCCAAAATAGCAATGTCCGCATACTCAGAATGTAATTCAAAAGTAAATTTTTCCCGTTCCGGGTTCATGATGATAAACGAACCGGTCTGGGCAGGAATAGAGATGTCTTCGTAATGGAGGCTGCCTCTTCCTTTTTGCACAAAAATGATTTTGGCATAAGGATGTCCGGGAAAGATATCTGATTCAAATGCATCACAGTGATAAAGGTTGATGTGAGAAAGTTTGACGGGAGTTTTCATATGTAAATGATGATGCTGAATGGTATGTCTGTATTGTGCCATAAGTCTTTCCTTTATCCTTTCTATATATAATTTATACATTGTATAACTGAAAGGAAAAGTTTTCAAGAAAAGAAATATAAATATTTTAAACAATTCAGTGAATAATCTTAAAGAAAAATAAAATAAATAACAAATTAGTTATGAAAATTAAGTAAAAGCCTGTGAAAGCCTTTTCCTGACCTTTACACGGCTTTTACATATAAAGGGAGGATAAGTACCAGGTATGCCACAAAGTAGATGGAGAAGCCTTTGGGAAGATGCATAGAATATCCCCCCTGAAAGCGCAGACTGAAAAAATGGGGGCGCCTCAGGGGGGACGGAAGATAAGGTAGAAGTGTATGGTATTTTACAGATGGATTCTTGTACCGGTCTTGCCAAGAATTCCGTCTTTTGCTTTTTCAAGTAAAGTGATCAGAGCCTGTCTGCCCGGTTTGGATTCTGCAAAATCAACGGCGGTCTGAACTTTAGGAAGCATACTTCCCGCAGCGAAATGACCTTCTTCGATGTACTGTTTTGCCTCGTCCACTGTGATGTCACCTAACCATTTCTGATTTGGCTTGCCAAAATTGATGGCAGCTTTTTCTACCGCAGTGAGGATGATCAGCAAATCAGCATCCAGCTCTTTGGCGAGCATGCAGCTTGCGAAGTCCTTGTCGATAACTGCGCTGGCACCTTTTAAGTGGTTACCCTGGCGAACAACAGGGATTCCGCCGCCACCGCAGGCGATAACAAGGTCACCGGAATCTACCATTGTACGAATGGTGCCGATCTCGATGATTTCCTGTGGCTTTGGAGAGGCAACAACACGACGATAACCTCTTCCGGCATCTTCTTTCATCTGATAATTGTATTTTTCTGCCATAAGGTCGGCCTGTTCCTTTGTGAGGAATTTACCGATAGGCTTGGATGGATTGTCAAAAGCAGGATCATCAGCGTCCACGCGAACCTGAGTAATCATGGTGGCAACAGGAATGTCTGTAATGCCGCGGTTTAACAGCTCCTCACGCAGAGCATTCTGCAGGTCATAGCCGATGTAAGCCTGGCTCATGGCAACACACACGGACAAAGGAGTGTTAGGCTGGTCCGGCTCTTCATGGGTTAGAGCGATCATGGCATTGTTTACCATACCTACCTGTGGTCCGTTTCCGTGGGAAACAACGACCTCGCAGCCTTCTTCAATCAGGTCAACGATGGCGCGGGATGTAATTTTTACAGCTTCCATCTGCTCTGAGAGTACATTTCCGAGAGCGTTTCCTCCCAAAGCGATGACAATACGTTTTTTCTTTTCCATGGGATTTTAAGCCTCCTTAACTGCAACGACGGTTTCTACTTCGCAGAGAACTCCCTTAGGAAGCCCTTTTACAGCGACGCAGGAACGAGCTGGTTTTCCTGTGAAATATTTTCCATAAATTTCATTAAAAGCAGCGAAATCTGCCATGTCTGCCAAAAAGCATGTGGTCTTTACAACGTCTGTAAAGGAAGCACCCTGGCTTTCAAGCAGTGCCTTTACATTCTGCATTACCTGCTCTGTCTGTTCTTCGATGGTTGTGCCGACAACTTCTCCTGTTTCCGGGGAAAGTGGAATCTGTCCGGAGAAAAATGCAATTCCGTTTAAGATGATTCCCTGGGAATATGGGCCGATAGCTGCCGGAGCGTTTTTGGTATCAACATATTTTAACATGGTAAATATCCTCTCTTATGTAGTAATAGATGTCTGAATGCATGAGATGATGCAACTATTTGAAAGTTCTCTTTGATTTCCTATGACAATTTGTCAATGTCCCGGATAAAACCGGGACATGAAAGAAAGATTATTCAAATACTCTGGATGTTCCTTTTTCTTCCAGCTTTTTCAGGATGTCAGCTGGGTCAGCGAATTTTGCAAGGAAGATCATTGCAGCAATGATGTATGGTTTGTAGCTTGCTTCTTTGTAGAGAGGATCTCTGTAGCGATCGAATACGGAAGCATCCACTTCGCCTTCTTCACAGCTTACGCCTGTGATGTCAGCTGGCAGACAGTGCATGTAAAGAGCTTTTCCGTCCTTTGTGGTGGACATCAGTTCTTCGGTACAAGCCCAGTCTTTGTGTTCTGCGTTCTGAGCAAGCAGTTCCTGCTCAAGCGCTTTGATTCCTTCTAAGTCGCCGTTTCCGTAAAGTTCGGTACGTTTTTCCATAGCAGCGAAAGGAGCCCAGCTCTTTGGATATACGATATCAGC
>JAUNJG010000173.1 GCA_030533385.1 Eubacteriales bacterium
TTCTTACAAGAGAAAGAAACGTTCCGGCAAAAAGGAGGAAGACCTTTCCTCCTTTCCTGTTATACGATGCTCTTTTTTGTGAACAATCACCTATTTTGTGTAATCAAGTTGGCTGTGTATGGGCCAAAAAATTCCAACGGATCGGCATTTTCCGCATTGTACATCCAAGATGGAATTGCCTGATCCATGCTTGATTTTTCGGGATCGCTATAATACATTGCCCTGAAACGTTCTACCTCTTTGCCCGCCTTAAAGAGTCTTCTGGTGTCATTTCTAAACTGGAAAATCATGGCATTCTGCACCAACACAGCTGCCTTCAGTTCCTCCGTCGGTACTTCTTTGCCGTCTTTCACGTCAGCTATGATTTCAATTACTGGTCTCATGGATTCCTCCTTTCCTTTATGCTGGTGTTTTCTCGGGCTCTTCGATTTCATTTTTTGCTGCGTCCTGGACCTGGGAATATGCTTCTGCCTTCCCCAGGAAATACCCTTTGTCAAATTCTGACATCTTTGGGATCGCAACCATAATTGTTTCAATTACCTTTTCGTCTTTTTTCTGCATCTCCTCACTTCCTTCTGTTGTCTATGGTTACATTATAATTACTTTTGGTTACATTGTCAACTTCTTTTTGTTACCTATGGTTACTTTTTTTATTGACATCACATCCATATGGTGTTATTCTTAATTCAAAAGGAGGTGACCTATTTGACACAAGGCGAGCGTGTGAAAGAATTAAGGAGTTATCTTAATTTGACTTTAGAGAAATTTGGTGACAGATTGGGCGTTACTAAAACAACTATTTCCCGAATTGAAAAAGGAGAGCGGAATTTAACCGACCAGATGTCTAAATCCATTTGCCGCGAATTTAATGTAAGCGAAGAGTGGCTAAAGACAGGATGCGGTGAGATGCTTCTTCCGTCTGATCGCAAATCTGATATTGCCCGACTGGCTATGCGGCTCCTGGACAGCGAAAGTGACACTTATAAGAATCGCTTAATATCTGCTCTTGCAAACCTGACCGTTGAAGAGTGGAAGGTCTTGGCCAACATTGCGGTAAAGATGACGCAAGGAAATGATGTTCCTCCTGTTGTTGATGCGGCTCACGAGCGCACAGATATTGATGTGACTGACGATATGCGTAAACACGATGATGACATCATGCACGATGACAGCGAATGGGAGTAATCGCCTTTGACATATGATGAGATGGTGTGTACTGCTGCCGCAGATGGGATTTCTGTTATGGAGAAACCCCTGGCTGGTAATGACGGGCGGATCCTTGGGAGCCGGATCGCAATCCGGAAGGACATAGAGACCACCACGGAGAAGTCCTGCGTCCTGGCGGAGGAGCTGGGCCACTATTACACCAGCTACGGGACCATCACTGACCAGGCGGTCACCTCCAACCGAAAACAGGAATACAGGGCCCGGTTGTACGGGTATAACATAAAAATCGGCCTCAAAGGCCTTGTGGATGCCTATGAAGCCGGATGCCGAAATCTATCTGATATTTGTGACTATTTAGATGTGACTGAAGACTACCTAAGAAGCGCCCTGGCCTGTTACCGATCCAAATACGGCAGGCAGGCCGTTATGGGAAATTATGTCATATGCTTCGAGCCGTGTCTGGCGGTGGGGAAAATTTAGTGAAATTCCTTTGAAG
>JAUNJG010000087.1 GCA_030533385.1 Eubacteriales bacterium
GATCTCTTCCCTTTATTTTTTTCTTTTTTGCCAATGATAATTATACTCTAAGTTGCCGCCTTTCTCCCCGCCGCAGCATACGCTCCGACAGTTTTGGCCAAACTTGCGCCAGCTTTTTTTCACAGTCCTTCGTCGGTGAGAAGCTCCTCCCCCAGGGCCGCCTCCACCGCCAGATGGTCGCACCGCTCATTTTCCGGATGGCCGGCATGTCCCTTCACCCAATGAAACGATACTTCATGGGGTTCCATAGCTTTTAGCAGCCGTTTCCATAAATCGACATTTTTCACGTCTTCCTTTTTGTTTCTCTTCCAGTTTTTTTTCATCCACCCGTCAATCCAATGTTCATTGAAGGCCTTGACCAGATACTGGGAATCCGAATAAAGCTCCACCCGACAAGGGCGGATGAGCGCCTCCAGACCTGCGATGGCCGCCAGAAGCTCCATGCGGTTGTTGGTGGTTTTTTTATAACCGCCGGACAGTTCCCGGCGGTGGCAGTTGCCTTTGCTGTCTGTATATAAAAGGACAGTTCCATATCCACCCGGTCCCGGGTTTCCCCGGGCGGAACCATCGGTGTATATCGTCACGTTCATGGTGTTCCTCCTTCTTTTTTTCTGTGGTTTTTCTCCACGGTTTTCTTTCTCTTTCAAACCCGGGCAAATGTCCGCCCTTCTGCCGGCCGAACACTCCTATGATTATATGATGATGCAAATCAGGCCGCCGCTGCTTTCGTTGACGATTTTTTCCATGGCGTTTTGCAATTTTTCCTGACTGTCCTCATTGATTTTCGTCACCTTCCCGGAAATGCCGTCATCGACCAGTTGCTCCAGCGTTTTCCCGAAAATATTCACGTTCCAGATTTCCTTCGGATCCTCTCCCGCCTGTTCCCTGATGTAGGCAATCAGATCTTCCGCCTGAAGCTGTGTGCCCACGATGGGCGCCACCTCCGTGGAGAGGTTGGCTCGAATCAGATGGATGGACGGCGCCTCCGCCTTTATCTTCACCCCAAACTTATTTCCGTGCTTCACCACCTCCGGCTCCGAGAGGATAATTTCTGACAGAACCGGTTTCATCACCCCGTATCCTCTCTCCCTGGCGTCCTTTAACGCCCCGGCAACTTCCTCAAACTCTTTTTTCTTCTCCGCCAGCTCCTTCATAATCCGAATGAGATGGTACTCGCTTTTTATGGAAATGCCCGTCAAGTCAGAGAGAATGTCATAGTAATAAACATCTTTGATTTGAATCCGGACTTCCACCTCTCCCGTGTCCATATGTATTTTTTCTATTTTTCCCGACTCTATGTACTCGTTGTCAGGAAGGTTTTGTTTATAAATGTCCCTCATTTTTACCCGGTCTGCCATGAATTCTCTCAGCAAATCCATCAATGCCTTTTTCATCCAATGGTCATCCCGCAGTGTCTCCACCCATTTCGGCAGATAAAAACCTACCGATGAGAGGGGAAATTCCAGAAGAACATTCCGCAGTATCTCCAAAATATCTTCCTGGCGAAGCTGGTCACAGTTGACCGCCATCACCGTCGTGCCGTACTCCTCTGTCAGTTTTTCCGCCAGCTTTTGCGTGACTTTGGAATAAGGGCGGTCACTGTTTAAAAGAACCAGAAAGGGCTTCCCAATCTGCCTAAGCTCCTCCACCGTCTTTTTCTCCGCCTCCACATAGGAATCCCTCGGAATCTCCCCGAAAGATCCGTCCGTCGTCACCAAAATCCCTATGGTGGAATGGTCTTTGATGACTTTTTGCGTCCCAAATTCCGCAGCCTTGCTAAAGGGCACTTCATAGTCAAACCAGGGCGTCTTCACCAGGCGCTCTTCTCCGTTTTCCAGATGCCCTCCGGCCCCCTCCACCATAAAACCCACGCAGTCAATGAGGCGGATTTTGACCTTCCAGTCATCCATGGGAAGCTCCACCGCCTCCTTCGGGATGAACTTTGGCTCCGTGGTCATGATGGTCTTTCCTGTTCCGCTCTGGGGCATCTCATCCATCGTTCTTTGTCTCTCATTTTCATCGGAAATTTCCGGCAGCACCATCAGCTCCAGGAAGCGCTTGATAAATGTGGACTTCCCGCTTCGCACCGGGCCGACGACGCCCAGGTAGATTTCCCCGCCGGTTCTCGCTGAGATGTCCTGATATATATTGTTTTTTTCCATGAAAATCCCTCCCCAATACTAATGCAGTATATGCGGAGGGAACAGGAAATAGAACACCTCTTTTTCAGGCACATGCCTTTTCTCCTCATCAAGCGTTCTCTTTCACAAAAACAGGACACGACGCTCCGGCCAAGTGCCACCCCGGAACGCTTCTCTCAAAAAAGAGGAACACAGGCTTTATTCCACGAAAAAGGCGGTGATAATCTGACATAAGGCAAGGTAATCGTCCGCCGCCATCGTCTCTCTTGCAGAGTGCATGGCCCACATGGGAACTCCCAGGTCACAGCCGTACATCGGCAGGTGCGCTCCCACCATCGGCCCTAAGGTGCTGCCACCTCGTATCGTATTGCGGTCATTGACAATTTGCAGCGGGACGTCATATTTTTCTCCCAGACCGAGAAGCACCGCCTGCATCCGGGCATCGGAGGCATATTTGCTCGTTCCGCTCACCTTGATGGCGGCTCCCTGTCCAAGATAGGCCCTCGCGGTGATGTCGCTGCACTCAGGATAGTTGGGATGGGCACCGTGGGCGCCGTCCACCGAGAGATAATAGCTGTTGGCCATGGAAGCCCTCAGCTGCTCTCCCTTGCAGTCAAGCGCCTGAAGTATCCCCTGCACCACCTGGGAGAGCAAGGCAGAATCCGCACCGGATCGGGAGACGCTCCCCGTCTCCTCGTGATTAAAAAGACCGATGAGATTGATTCCTCCATCCCTTTCTCCCTCCGTAAAAGATTCCAGCAGGGCGCTGACGGAAGCAAGATTGTCCAGTCTGGGGGCGGACACCAATTCATTCCTCAATCCCACCAGCTGCGGCTCATCAAAATTGTACAGGTTCAAATCATAGCTGATAATCTCCGAATCATCCACCCCCAGTTCTCCTGCCAGAAAACGCACGAAGGCTCCCTCATTCCAGGAGCCGCCGCCCAGTCCCGCCACCGGCATCAGTTCCTTCTGGCGGTCAACTTTCCACCCATCATTGGCATTTCGCTTCATGTGTATGGCAATGCCCGGAATTATCGCCACCGGCCTTTCACTGTCATAACACAAAGACAGGGGGGAAAATACGTCCTCCCCCTTCGTCATGACCGTTCCCGCAACTCCCAGGGGGCGGTCAAACCAGGTGTGATCCATCATGCCGCCGTAAACCTCCACATTCAGCAGGGAAGCCTCCATACTTTTGTGTTCCGGACGGCTTTTTATCTTAAAGCACGGCTGATCCACATGAGCAAAAGCCATGCGCATCGGCTGAATATATCCTCTTTTTTTCCCCATCGTAAAGGCAAACATCACGTCGGGAAAAGGCTTCATATAATAACGTCCCCCTATCTTGGGAGAAAAAAGCCTGTCATAATACAGTTCCTCGAATCCTTCTTTTTTCAGATATTCCTCGGCAAAGTCCACCACCTTTTCCGGGCAGCTTCCCCTCCTCAGACATTCAAATAATGTATCCATATTCTCTTCCTTTTCAAAAATAAATCCTTGTGTTAGAATGATAACATATTATTTCACAGGAGGGCAACAATGATTTCTATCTCCATTACGGATGTCAAATCTTTCATGTCTCATTTGCTTTCCCGAGACACTTTTGATTTATTTTGCCTGATGGAAGCCTCCGTCAGGAAGGACGTTACCTATCACATCGACGGCCATCTTAACGCCGATTTTTTCGATTCCGACTTCACGGAACACGGCGGCCGGGCCTACTGTCTTTGGAGGGAGGTTCGTCCCTACCTTTTTGCCGTTTTGAAGGGAAAGAAACTTCCCCTCAGCTGCAAAATCATTCTCGCACTTCCCCCCGCTTCCGTTGCCTTTTTGTTAAAAGAGAGCAACGGTCCCTTTCGGAAGGAAGACATTGAAGGCATCTACCTAAATATTTTGTATGAACCTTCCGGCCTGACCATCACCACCGGAATCTCCTACCGCACCTTTTCTCTTGATAAAAGCCTGGAACATAACGTGGATGACCATATGAAAAAATTTTTGAGAGACAGGGGAATTTCCTGATCCGTCTCACATCCTCACGGCCATCATGCGTCCGTCACGCCCGACTGATGCCAAAAGAAAAGCCTCCGACGGATGGCGGAGGTATGCAGGGGCAACTTTTTTCACCCCGGCGCATATCTCTCCATCACGGACAATGAGGCAATGCAGGTCTTGATTTTGTTCTTTTGTTATTTCATTTTATCTTGCAACACTTCTAACGCTTTTTCAAGCTGAGTATCTTTCGCTTCATTCCGGCGAACCTTCGCCCATTTTTTATCTCCTATTTCCACGGTCACATCCGGCGCAATTCCAACCTCATGAATATCATTTCCCTTTGGCGTGTAGTACTTGGAGACCGTCATCTTGATGGCCGAGCCATCGCTAAAAGGCATCACATTCTGAACGATTCCTTTTCCAAAGGTCTTCTCTCCCACCACCGTGGCAAGCTGATAGTCTTTCAGGCATCCCGTCATAATCTCCGAGGCGCTGGCCGTGTTTTCGTTGACCAGGACCACCATCGGCGTCTTCAAAGTTTTTTTGGAAATGCTTTTGTACTCCGTCCGTTTCCCTTCTTTATCCTCTGTGTATACAATTAACTCATCTTTGGGGAGGATTCTTGACACCATGTCGATACAGGAATTCAGCAGGCCGCCGCCGTTATCTCTGAGGTCGATGACGAGACCCTTCATCCCCTTTCCCTCCAAATCAGAGAGAGCTTCCTCGAACTGCGGAAACGTATTTTCCACGAACTGAGCCACCGAGATGTATCCGACGCCGTCCTCCATCATCTTCCACGTCACCGATTCCAAGGCAATTTCCGATTTTTCAACAGTGACCTGAAAAGAATCATGCTCTCTGTAAATGGTAATCTCCGAAGGTTCTTTTTTCGTTCGGATGGCCGACACCGTATCCTGAAGACCAAGCTGTGCCGTGTCCTCTCCATCCACCGCCATGATGATGTCTCCTACCTGCAGGCCCGCCTTGTAAGCCGGGCCGTTCTTATTTACCTCGTCTACGATAATATAACCGGTGTTTGCATCTTCCCGCACGGTGACGCCGATGCCGACATATTCTCCGGCGTCCTCTTCCAGAAGCCTCTGATACTCCTCCCTGCTGTAATATGCGGCGTACGGGTCATGAAGCCCATTCATCATTCCTTTGTAAATGTAGGATTCCATCTCCTCCTCATCTACCTCATGTAAGAAATACTTGTCAATACAGGCTTCGATGAACATTAATTTTGAGAGGACTCTGTAGTTTCCCACCCCGCTTCCCGCAGAGGAATAAATCAAAAACGCCTGCCCGCCAAAAAAGCTGCCCACCGCCACCAACAGTACCAAGACGGCAACCCAAAAGCGGGTGCGCCATTTGCGAGGTTTTTTCTTATTCCTTTCCTGTTCTTCTTTTTCCAAAATCTCTTCGTAATCCATATTAATATTCTATGCTTTCCATATATTTCATATACTTGACAACCATCAGCGCAATTTTAAAGGTGATGGCATCCTCAAATACCCTGAGATCCAGGTTCGTACTTTTTTGCAGCTTGTCCAGTCGATAGACGAGGGTATTTCTGTGGATATAAAGCTGGCGGGACGTCTCTGAGACGTTGAGGCTGTTCTCGAAAAACTTATTGATGGTTGTCAGCGTCTCCTCGTCGAACCCGTCCGGAGAGCGCCCCTCAAAAATTTCCTTGATAAACATTTTGCACAACGGCAGCGGAAGCTGGTAAATCAGACGGCCGATTCCCAGACGGTTGTATGCCACCACGTTATTTTCCGGATAGAAAATCTTTCCTACGTCCATGGCCATCTTCGCCTCCTTGTAGGAGCGAGACACTTCCTTAATCTCGTTGACAATCGTTCCGTACGCCACATGCACCCTGGTCATCGCCTCGGTGTTGAGCATGTCCACAATGACCTCCGCAGTCTTATGAAGCTCACCGTATCCCTCCCCGGATTTAACCTCCTTGACCAGAATAATATTTTTCTCATCCACCGCCGTGATAAAATCTCTCGCCTTTGCGGAGAAAATACTGCGAATCGTCTCAAAGACATTGTTATCCCTGTCGTTCTTCGTCTCAATGATAAAGACGCAGCGCCTTACATCGGTCTCAATGTGAAGCTTTTTCGCCCGGTTGTAAATATCCACCAGCAACAGATTATCCAAAAGAAGGTTTTTAATAAAATTATCTTTATCAAAGCGCTCCTTGTATGCCACCAGCAGATTTTGAATCTGGAAGGAAGCCATCTTCCCAATCATGTATACATCATCTGTCTCACCTTTTACTAAGATGATGTATTCCAGCTGATTCTCATCAAACACTTTAAAAAACTGATACCCTTGCAGCATCTGGCTCTCCGCCAGGGATTCCGCAAAAACAAGAACCGCCTCCTTATACTCCTCCACCTCATCCAGGGTGGAAGCCAGCGGTTTTCCTTCTGTATCCATGACGCACAAATCAATCCTTGTAATCGCCTTAATGCCGTCAATGGTATCTTGTAAAATCTGGTTAGAAATCATTTTATCACTCCTCTTTCTCTACAAACTCCGGTCCTTGTATTTTTGTATAATAAACTATTGACTTATTTGTTATTCTAATACAAATATTCAAAAAAAAAAAGAGGAAAATACATAAACATGTACAATTTCTCTTTCTTTTTATATCATATCGCTGTCAATTTAGCTTGTTTTGCGAAAAATGCGTCCCAGCCGGAAGTTTTTATTCTTCAGGGAAGTCCTCCTCTCGCTCCGTTTTTTCTTCCTTTTCCGGAGCCTGGGCCACATCTCCCATCACTCTCTTCTTAAAAATAGAACCTGCGATGACCTTTCTCAAGGTAGGTTCCCTCCCCATCTCATACCAGATACTGTCCAGGTGAAGCAGGCGGAGAATGGATGGCACCTCCACGGTTTCTTTTCGGATGAGCGACCACAAAGACTCAATGCAGATGCAAAGCCGGGTGTTCATCATGGAAGAATACTCCTTGACAAACAAAAGCTGTTGTTCTACCGGGAGGCAGAAAAAGACGATATCCGGGATATTTCCGTTGATTTCGTTGACCACCTTGTCCGGCTCTCCCTTTGTCTTCCCCTCGTAAACAATTCCCTGCAACACGATATCCGGATAGGAAGACTCCATGTACTCCCGAAAGGTATCAAAATGCTCCTGCTTCTCCACGACGGCATAAATCTCCCGCCCTTCCCTGTTCAGTTTCCAAAAGAGTCTCTTTAAATACTCATCCGCAAATTTGCCGATTCCGTCGGCAGACTCTCCCTCGCTGTGACGATGGGAAACCGCCAGCTCCGTCGTCTTGTCCCCGGTCAGCACCAGACGACACCCCCGGACAAGCTCCGCTGCCCAGGGCTGATTCTGACAAAACAGGGAAGCCTCCGCCGACAGGAAAAAAATCGTCTCCAACCCCTGTTTTCTCATGTATTCCATCGTCAGGTTCACTGCCTTTTCCGGGCGCATCACTGACACGTCAATTCCAAGCACATTCACTTTTTTAGACGCATATTCTCTCATTCCCATATCACTTTCACCTGTCTTCTTCTCTGCCAACCTGTCTGCTTTATTCGGAAGCAGAATCCAAATCATACCGGTAAGAACCACCGGAAGGCTTCTCCTCTTTCTCCTCAGAAGAATCTTCCTCTTCTTTTCCTTCTTCTTCGTCCTCTGTCTCCGTCTCTTTTGCAGCACCTCCCACTTCTATGCTGTCCGTTCCAATATATACCTGAATATCGCCTCCGGTATCAATCCGTCCAACTTCAATGGTGGCATCCGGGAAATACTGAAGCAGGTCTTCTCCCATGCCATCTTCCGTCACGACAATCCTTGTGACAGACAGCGGGCCTTCCTCCTGATAAGAGTCCACCAGGCTGATGTTATAGTCTTCCTCTTCCAGATAGGCTTCCCACTTTGCGGCCAGCCCAGCCACATAGGCGGAATTATAAAGCTCTATCGCTTCCTCCCTGGAATCACCCTTCGCGGAGGATGTCTGTGAAGATGCCTTTTTCGTCGTGCCCGACGCCCCATTTCCCTCAGTCTGCTTTATCAACATGGCGATCTGAAGCTTTGCCTTTTGTCCGTCTACCACGAAGACCCCTCCGGTCTCCGCCCCCTGCAAAATCCGGATGGTTGCCGGTTCCTTCGCAAGATTTTTTATGAGCGTCTCCTCCTGAGAAGTATCCCTGTCTCCGCCGGACTGCACCAGATTCTTATATTTTTTGCAAACTGTGGAGGCGGAATTCTCCTCCAGCAACGCGGTCAAAAAGCTTTGAAGGTAAGTGCTGACCCGCTCAAGACGGGCAGACTCCTGGCGCTGGGTTCCGTCCGTGTAAGTAAGGAGCGCCATTCCCTGCGTGCTGTCGAGGGCGTCCGTGTCCGCCTCGACATGCTGAAGGACGCCCTTTGCATCCCGGTAAGACCAGTCTCCGCTGAAAGTATAGGAGACGGAATCCACCATGTCCAAAAACTTTTTCAGATTTTCCGTCGTCATCACATCATAGCCGGAGATGGTAATCCCCATGATATTCTCAATGACTTTCTCTGCCATCTCATATTTATCCTCCCCGAAGGAGCGGAAAATCTCTGCGAACATCAACGTCTTCTTCGCATCAGGCAGAACCCTCTGAATCTCCTTTAATACCTCTTTTCCCACGGTCACCTGCGCATTTTCCGGTATCAGGACAATATCCATGGCATAATTTTCCTTGTTCATCATATTTAAAGTCACATACTGTCTTCCGGTATTTTCATCCTCAACGAACAAGAGGGTATTCCTCATTTTATCATCATCTATTTTTGTCTCTTCCGTCTTCTCCTCCATCTTTGTAATCGTGTCCGCGGACTCCTTCGCCATCTTTCTCAAATCATAAAAACTTCCGGTAAGATAATAGGTCACGCCCTCAAAGGAGCCTGCCGCTATTAGCACCATCAGCACGAGAACAACCAATACTTTGAGAAGGAAAGAAAAAAATCTTGCAAGTAAGCTCGGCTTTTCCATCATAGCCCTCCTATCCAATTTTATCTGTCTAAGTATAGCAAACTTCTATTTGTATGTAAAGCGGTACATTTCCATTTCAACCTCCTCGATACCTGCTGTTATGCTCCACAGACCCCCGCAAACAAGGGCAACCGTCTCCCTTTTTGGTAATCAGCGCTGAGCTTAGAGTATAATTATCATTGGCAAAAAAGAAAAAAATAAAGGGAAGAGATC
>JAUNJG010000088.1 GCA_030533385.1 Eubacteriales bacterium
CCTGCATATAATTTAGCTATTTTATTGCGAAAAGTTTTTGTTCTTTACTGCTGTTCGTCCAACACCTGTAATATTCCCGCTTTTTCCTGTCAAAAAAGTTCTTATTTTGACAGGTATCAAAAAATATATGTTATTTTTTACTAAGTTTCATTCCTTAAATTTGTCTATATCAACAAAATTGCTGCATTTGCTAACCCAAGAATCAATCCGATCAATGCACCCAGATTTACGATGGCTCCCAGTTCTTTTTTCATGATAGACAGCATCAAATCCTCCACCTCCATCACATCCATGGCATTGATTCTTTTTTCTACCACCGAAGACAGAGAAAGGGTTTCCAGCAGAATGGGCAGTTTCTCCTCCACCAGCTTTTCATAGCTTTGCAATATTTTTTCCGGCAAATCCATCTCATATCGATCCACCGACCGCACAGCCTCTCCCACGGTGACACGCTGTAATTTTTCAGACTCTTCCATCACAACCTGCTCTACCAATCCTCTTCCGTTTTCTTCCACATACTCATTGATTTTATCCCCCACCTGATTGGCCAGGGGTACCAAAAAGGAATCGCCAAGCATCATCCCGAACATGGAATCTGCCAGTTTCTCCCTCACACTTTCCAGAGCTTTTTCTGCGACCAGATTTCCCGGATTGATCTCTATGATTTTTTTATAAATGACATCGGTAATCTCCTCCTCCGCAGTCTCGATAAAATCCTCCACCGGCTCTTCCTCCAGAAGTCGGATGGCCTCCTCCTTTATCGTGTGTTCTGACGCCCCCCATTCTTCCATCCACCGGGCAGCCGCCGACCGGAGCGCCTCCTTTTTTGGCTCTGACAACAGAACCTCTTTTAATATTTCCTTCGTCAATAGCTGTTCTTCTACGGCACGTCCCACCGCTCTTGCCAGCCTGCCCTGTCCCTTCGGAATCACTCCCGGCGTGAAAGGAAGCTTTCTTCCAAAAATTCTCACTTCTTCTCTCGGCCGAAACAGCATCTTTACCGCTATCCAGTTCGTGACGTATCCAATCACAGCTCCCACCAGCGGCATCAGCAATACTTTCCAGTACATATGATTTCCTCCTATGCTTCTGCATTTTTTACTTTTCTTTTTTATCACAGTGAAAGAGGCACACAGGGATTTCCTTGTCCACCCGGATGCCTTCCCTGTCTACAAGACAATCCACTGCAAGAATCTCCACCCCTTCTGTCTTTGCTCGCCTGAGTGCTTCCGCAAACTCCGGCTGTCTTTTTTCAAAGGGTGCAAACCTCTCCACCCCTTTTCTCTGAATCACAAAAAGCACGGCAGCCTTGTAACCATTTTTCACACAGGTTATCAGTTCCTCCACATGTTTTTTTCCTCTCTCTGTCGGTGCATCGGGAAACAAGGCCGTCCCGCCTACATTGAGAGTAACGCCTTTGACTTCGATGAACCAATCGTCCTCCTTTGTTTCCACATAAAGGTCAAATCTGGAATTTCCGTAAGTTTTCTCCCTTGTCACGGATATCACATCAGACATCCATCCCCCTGCTCTTATCCATTCTTCCGCCGCCTTATTTGGAACCTGGGAGTCTATATTGACCCAGCTTTCCCCTTCTTTTACGGCAATCAAAGAATAGTTTGTCTTGCGCTTTGGGTTATCGGCCGCCTCCACCAGCACCTCGGCTCCCGGCAAAAGCAGCTCTCCCAATCTGCCCGTGTTTTTCACATGACAAAGTTCTTCTTTTCCTTCTATGTTGATGTGAGCCGTAAACCGATTCGGCCTTTTCACAAACAATCCTTTCTGTAATTCTTTATATTTCATCCTCGTGTTTCTCCCAAAACTGTTTCACAACGGTTTTATAATTGCTCAAATTTACGGGATAATAGCTGTCCCATTCCGCCGGCAAAAGTTCCTGATTTTCTCTCCATAAAAAACGCTCATCCATGAGCAATATCATGCCGACGTCATCGGCGGTGCGAATCACTCTTCCCGCCGCCTGGAGCACCTTGTTCATCCCGGGATATCGGTATGCATAATCATACCCCTTTTTTCCCTGTCTGTCAAAGAAAGAACGAATCTGTTCTCTCTCCTCACACACCTGAGGAATCCCAGTTCCCACAATCATTACACCGATGAGGCGCCTTCCGGTCAAATCTATACCCTCTGAAAAAATGCTTCCCAGCACGCAAAAGGCAAGCAACGGCTTTTTTCTGTCCTCCGTAAATTTTTTCAGAAAGTCTTCCCTGTCCTGCTCACCCATCATCGTCTCCTGAAGAAGAAGCTCCGCCGTCTCGGGCAGTTCTGTTTTCATCACTCTCTCATAGGTCTCAGACAACATTTGATAAGAGGGGAAAAACACCATGTAATTTCCCTTTTTTTCTTCCAATGTGTCCTGAAGATACTGCGCAATTTTTTGATATTGATTTTCATTTCTCTGGCTGTACCTGCTGGTCACATCAGAGCTTATCATCAAAAGTCGGTTCTCCTTGGAAAAAGGAGACGGAATGTGGAAAGCCTCTGTATCTTTTCCGCTGCCCAGCAACTTTTTGAAATAGGGAACCGGAAGCAGAGTTGCAGAAAAAAAGATGCCGGATCTGCACCGGTTCCAGTACTCTTCCAATCGGGCGGAAGGATTCACGCACAGCAAATGCAGCAACAGCCTTCCCCCCTTTTTCTCTCCGTAAATCTGATATCCTTCTCCCATAGTGTCCAGCATCATAAAAAAATGTCTCGTTTTATAATAAAATTCGACAACCTTTTCCTCCATTTCCGCATGCTCTTTTAAATATTCTTCCATCTCTCCCAGCATCCAAAACAAGGGATAATACAACCTGTCTATATTTTTTTCGGCCATTTCCGGTTCTTTTTCTATTTGCAGCAAAACATGGTTACATTTTTTTAATTGCTTTTCTAATTTTTTGCTTTTGTTTGCAAATATCCTTTTGATTTCCAGCACTTCTTTTCTACTTAATACCGCACTGTACATTTCCCTTGCCCGGTCAGGTAAATTGTGGGCCTCGTCAATCAAAAAAATCCCTCCGGATTTCTCTCCAAACAAACTTTTTTTATTGACATGGGGATCAAATGCATAGTTGTAATCACAGATAATACAATCTGCCCACATGGCTGATTCCAAGGACAGCTCATAGGGGCATACTTGATATTTCTCACTGTATTCCAAAATATCTTCTCTTTGTACCTGGCGTTTTTCCGCCAAAAGGGCATAGAGTGCTTCATTAATCCTGTCATAATGCCCCTTTGCCAGCGGACAGGAATCAGGATTACATTCTCTGACTACGTTTGTGCATATTTTATCTTTCGCCGTGATGGAGACAGAGAGCATAGAAAGTCCCTGTCCCTTTAAAATGCCTAATGTCTGTTCTGCCACCGTCCGGGTGATGGTTTTGGCAGTCAGATAAAATATTTTTTCTCCCTGTTCCCTCCCGATTTCTTTGATGGAAGGATACAGGACAGAAATGGTCTTTCCCACTCCTGTCGGCGCCTGCAAATATACGGAGCGGCTCTTCTCTATCGTTTGATACACCAGAGCTGTCAGCTTCTTTTGTCCGGGACGAAAAGGAAACGGAAACAATAATTTCTCAATACTTTCATTTCTTTCCTTTCTCGCCCTCACGCAATATTCTGCCCACAAGCTGTAGCTTTCCATCAAACCTTCAAACCATGCGGACAATTCTTCCATGGTATAGAGCCTCGTAATATATGTCAGCTCCTCCGTCTCCATATTACAATAAGTCAGCTGCACCATGCATTTTGAAAGCCCTCTGCGAATCCCATACATATAAGCATAACATTTGGCCTGCGCCAGATGCAGTGGTTCCGCTTCTTCTATCTGCGTCACATCCCGGTAAACGCATTTGATTTCATCTATGCATACCGTCTTTTCTCCCTGGTACTCTACGGTGTCAATTCCGTCTGCCCTTCCCTCTAACACAAGCTCATACCCGTCTTTTTGCCAGCTCATTTTCAAAGAGACTTCGCTCTGATAGGTCGTCGGCTTCGCCCTCTGTATTTTTCTGTGCAGACGACTTCCTTCCTGCATGGCATCCACATCTGCGGCAATCTGGCTTTTCATATCAATGTCTCCGCTGCGCAGGAGGAATTCCACCAGTTTTCTTACTGAAGTTTTTACGGTATTTTTCTGATAACTTAACATTTTTCATTCCTCTTTGCCACATCCAAAATCTTATCTATCATTTGTTAGTTATTTTATTTCAAATGAAAACTATCTATCATCCGATTCCCATAAAAAACTTTTTGAAATTTCCATGGAGTTCCTCATCTTGAGGGACCTCCTCCACAGATACCGCCATCTTTCACATTTCAAAAAACTTCTAAAATGAAAAATGTCCACAATGAGGGGCAAAACTCACTGTGGACACTTTCCATATAATACTAACCTTTAACTTAGGGGATTACTTTAATAATGATACACTATTTTTTTTTAAATTTCATGTTATGCTAGGGGAAAATATTGTCCAATTTCTAACATCATTCTGTATTATTTTATACTCTGACAATAATCTTTCATTTGAAATCAAAAGTATGCTCTATTTCGGAAGCTGTCCCAGAATGGATGGTATCAGCTGTTTCTTTCGAGATACAATACCCGGAAGAATGACAGAATCTTTCTCTAACGTTACCTGGAAGGCTCCCTCCAGCACTTCCCGGCACATATCTCCCAGACACAACAGCTCCGTGGACTCCGTCAAAATATTCGTCAACATGAAAAAGAGCATATCCAACCCATAGCTTTCTTTCACTCCCGCCATATAAGTCAGCAACTTCTCCTTGCACGCAGATAATTGTTCCGGGTTCATAGCGCTGATTTGTCCAACTCCAAAGTTAATCTTATTATCATTAAACTTTTTAAAGTCCTGATAAAAAATCTCTTTCGCTGACTTTGCCTTTAAATTGCTGCCTGCATCAAACATATCTTTTGCATATTCCTCAATATCAATCTCTGCGATAGTCGCCAGCTTCTCTGCGATTAATTTATCAATCGGCGTGCATGTCGGAGACCTGAACATCAACGTGTCGGAGACGATGGCAGAACACATCAGACCGGCAATATATGGAGGAATCTCCACATCATTTTCCATGAACATCTGCGTTACGATGGTGGACGTGCAACCCACCGGCTGATTACGGAAAAACAGAGGCGCATTGGTCTCAATATTGCCCAGCCGATGATGATCGATTATCTCTAAGATGTCTGCCTCCTCAAATCCATCCACCGCCTGTGTCTTCTCATTATGATCCACCAGAATCAGCTTCTTTCTGTCTAAATCCAACAAATTTCTTCTGGAAATCATGCCGACATATTTATTTTGGACATCTACAATAGGGAAGTCACGGAATCTCTTTTTTGCCATGATTTCCTGGATATCATCCACATAATCCACCGTGCGGAACGTGGTAAGATTTTCCTTCGTCATAAAATATTGCACCGGCATACTGTGGTTAATCAGCCTGGCTACCGTATAGGTGTCGTAAGGACTTACGATAATGCGGCATCCCTTCTCCTTTGCCAGTTTGCGAATCGTCTTGGAAACTGCCGATCCCATACATACCAGAATACATTGAGCATCCATCTCGATGGCGCAAAGCTGCGATTCATAGCGATTCCCCAAAATGACCATGTCGGAAGGCGCAATATATCCTTCCATCAAATCTGGATTGGCAGCCGCAATCAAAACATGACCTTCATCAAAATATCCTTCCATATCCCCGACAATCATCTCTCCGTCGATGGTTTCCACAATATTTCTGTAGCTGGTCTTTGCCTTAGATAAAATTTGGTTATCGTATACATCCATATCAGAATACGCAATATCACTGACTGTGATGATGCCGGCCAGCTCGTCCTCCTCAATAATAGGAAGAGAGACAATTCTTGCCGCTCTCATGATATCCCACGCCTTTTTTAAAGATAAATCAGCCGGAATACCTTTCGTTTTTCTTATCTCGATATCAAGTACCTGTGGGCGGATATCGGATACATAAAGAGGAGCAGGCACGTCAAAATGCTTGAGTACGAATTGCGTTTCTTCATTGATGCGGCCGTTTCTTGCCGGGATATAAAAGAAATTATTGCCCTCTTTCGCCGCAATTTCATTTTTCAGATAGGCATAAGAAATCGCAGAACAAACGCTGTCCGTATCAGGATTTCTATGTCCGATTACATACACACTTTTTTTATCACCCATAAAAACCTCCTGTCATTTCTCTTTTTGAGAAAATACTCTATTTGAAAAAACACTCTCTCATCAGAAGAACTCTTCCGTTTCTTATCGGCCTCCCCCTTTGCCCTCTATCAGTGTAAACATCTCTCTCTTCTTTTTCAACTGTTTTTGATGAAACAGTTTCTTATATTCTTTTCTTGTGTATCCCTTTAGTTCAAACAAAGGAACATTTTCATAGAGATTGTTTAATTCTTCCAGAACCTTTTGTTCTGTCTCATCGGATTTAAAAGGAAGAACCTGAATTTTCTTCTTGATTGATTTCCAGTCACTTCCATTTTGAACCATCAATATCAGCGTCTTGATTAGAACCGTCGCCTGATAATAATCCATATGAAGGTCGTCCAGGCACAAATTTCCAAGCTCGGATACTCCCTTCCATCGGTTATCGATTCCTGCGGATTCGCTGACATAATACAAATCTTCTATCTTTATTGTTTTATATGGCAAATCTCTGTTTTCCCTGACATAAAGCAACAGCATTTCCGGATTTTCCACATTAATATACTGAAAGTATTCCCTCTCTCCCCGGATATCTCTTAAAATCACCCCGAAAGCCCAAAGAGAACACCGGCATTTTATGAAAGAAATAAAGTCTGTATATAAAATCATTCTTTTCGTCATTCTCATAAAAATGTCGTACAATATGCCGCAATCTATCATCCCATAATAATAGATAAGTCCGGCAAATACCTTTTCCCATTCTGCGTACTCTCTCATAATCTTTCGGCTTTTCCGGCTTTTCATAAAAAAATAAAAAGCATCCCGCAATTCCTGCACGACATAAATCTTGTTGGGAACTCCGGAAAGTGGGCTTCCCATTTTAAAGTCAGCCAAACCAAATATTTTCAGATATTCTAAGTAATCCCATTGCTCCTGTGTCACACCGACTTCTTCTTTCTCCCAGATTTCTATCAAAAAGGTTATCATATATTCTGGTAGAATCTTTAATAACCACTCTCCGTCGGCACAAATCTCTGCTTTCAATGCGGTCAGGTATACTTCCTTTGGTAATCCTTCCTCATATTCCAGCCCGATTCGACTCAAAATTGATTTTACCGTTTCCACCGGCGTTTTTTGCATAATTGAGAAGGCATCCTGATTAACCATGATAACATTCGCTTTTTTTGCATCATATTTTTCCAACATGATATCTTCACCCCGTCTTTAGGATTTTGGTTACAATGATGGCTTTTCTTCTTAATTTCTGCCAGACATGCACCTGTCTTGTTCGATATGCAATCTCACAAAAATCTGCATAGAGATATAGATAAGAATGAGGCCGTGAAATATGCCCGGGAACTCTCCCTATCATATCCACCGCCACATTGCGTATGAAACATATTTGAACTTTAAAAAGGCACAATATTGTCTTCTTTTACAATTACATGGCGAATCATCCGTGTTTATCTCGTCGGAAACGACTCCCTCTTACCTTTTTATCTGTGGTGAGCCATATGCATTTGTCTCAGCGGGAGTGAAATCTCCTACTGAGACAAATGCCTCCGGCGGATGGCAGGCACACAAATGATATAACATCAGAACTCTCTGATTCGCGCACTGCCATAAGAACGCCAAAGCGCTCCTGAAATTCCTCTTAATTTTTGCCGCAGCATTTTTTATATTTTTTGCCGCTTCCACATGGACACGGATCATTTCGTCCTATTTTTGGTGGTTTGACAATCGTCGTAGAACTCTTCTGTTCCCGATACAGTTCCTTGCGTCTCTCCGGTGTCAGCAGATTGTCCCACTGTTCCAGCCCATAGAGCCACTCCGCCTTGGCGCCTACCATGTTGTAGTACAGCTTTTCTTTGTCATAATCCAAAGACACCACCGTATCCGCATCCATTTCTTCAATCGGATTCGGAGTTTTCAGACTGTCATTGATGCCATCCAGATAGCCGACAAAGTAAGTCAGCTCCATATGAAAACGTTCTGCCAATTCTGCCACCGTGCCGCTGACCGGCTCGTCCGGAGAAGACAGGATTTCCTCATACACTGCCTTTTCCTGTGTGAAATAATTAATCCAGAACTCTTGTCCTTCCTTCGTTCTATCATCATGACTATAGGCGAACTCTCGCCACTCTGTTAATAAAGACATTTTTCTCTTTCCTTTCCATAGTTATCAACACTATAATCTCAACACATTATACCAAAAAATAACACAGAATACAACGAAATTTACATAAACCTTTACAAATAGAGAACCAACCATGCATAACATCTCAGGTCGCACATTATCAGGCGCATGGCTGAGCAACTACCAAATAGAAAAAACAAAACGCATCCTATTTACAGACCGTTCTGTAAAAAAGATGCGCTTTTATTATTTTGATTCTTTATGATAACGAAAAACTCCATTGTTTCTACGGCATTTTATCTATCAGCCAAATGAGGATTCAAACTGTGAAAATTTATCTGTAAAGGAACACAACTTTATTTGTAAAACAAAAAAACTGGACAACTCCAGTTTTTTCCCTTCAAATATATAAGCACGAGACGGGATTCGAACCCGCGACCCTCGCCTTGGCAAGGCGATACTCC
>JAUNJG010000089.1 GCA_030533385.1 Eubacteriales bacterium
GAACAAATGAAAACTTTAGTTATTATACCTGCATTTAATGAAGAAGAAAATATAGAAGAAGTGGTAGGTAAAATGGTCAACGATTTTCCCCAGTACGATTATCTTGTTGTAAATGACTGTTCAAAAGATGCTACGAAAAAAATTTTATATAAAAATAAATGTAATTATTTGAACCTGCCGGTGAATCTGGGGATAGGAGGAGCGGTGCAGGCTGGGTATAAATATGCTTTGGAGAATGATTATGATGTCGCCGTTCAGATGGATGGAGACGGCCAGCACAATCCGGAGTATATTAAAGATATTATTCAGCCAATCGCAGATGGAGAGGCTGATTCCGTGATAGGCTCTCGATTTATTGAAAATGAAGGCTTTCAGTCCTCCGGTTTGAGGCGTATGGGAATAAAGTTTTTAAGTAGTTTAATATCATGCTCCTGTGGTATAAAAGTTCTGGATGTTACAAGTGGATTCAGAGCAGTGAATAGAAAATGTATTGCAATCTTTGCCAATGAATATGCGCAGGATTATCCAGAGCCAGAGGCTATAGTAGTGTCGGCGATGAAAAAGATAAGAATACGAGAGGTACCTGTCATTATGAATGAGCGTACAGGGGGAGTATCTTCTATTAATGGGTTTAAAACGGTTTACTACATGATAAAGGTGTCATTGGCGATATTAATTACAAGATTTACATCGGGAGGTAAAAGAAAATAATGAATACTTCTTTAAGGGGCGCGATAGTAATAGCTCTGATAATATATTATGTAGTTTTGTTATATTTATTAAGAAAAAGAGCATTAATTTTAAAATATACTTTGTTATGGCTCACCGCTGGAGTCATTATGATATTAATAGTGATATTTCCACAAGCTTTTGAAAAAGTGATTCATTCCATAGGAATTATAGAAATGACGAACGGATTGTTTGCTGTGACTTTATTTGCAATTATGATAATCGTTGTTTCAATTACATCTATCGTATCTAAAATGAATGAGAGAATTAGACAATTGGTGCAGGAATGTGCGATGTATGAAAAAAGGTTGAGGGAATTAGAGAGGAAATTTACGAATGATGAAAGTAATTGAAGGATTCGTAGAAGAACATAGGGAAATACTTTCTTATTTATTTTGGGGAGTTATGACTACCATTGTAAGTTGGGGAAGTTATAGTTTATTTACTATATTGTTGGGAAAACATTCCTGCTCTCCACTCTCTTTCAATATGGAAATGTCGAGTATTGTATTCTTTTCTAACGCCTTATCCTGGATATGTGCTACGTTGTTTGCGTTTATAACAAACAAAATATGGGTTTTTAACAGTAAGTCATGGAGACGAGAAGTTTTTATGCCGGAATTTTTAAAATTTGTATCAACTAGGCTGGTAACCGGTGGGGGAGAAATCGTTTTGGTACCTATGTTAGTCGTAATTGGATTGGATCAGACAATCTATGGGATTGAAGGCGGCTTGTCAAAAGTTTTGGTTAGCGTATTTGTTGTTGTTTTAAATTATATATTTAGTAAAATTTTTATTTTTAGAAAGAATAATTAAAGTAAATATGAAAAGATATACACTAGCTGCCCTACTTTTATTTATCATATGTGCACCGATGTCTGTGTTTGCCTCTCATAACAAACGCCCATCTGTATCTTTTCAAATTAAAGAAAAAGATGAGGGTGGCAAAGCATTCATAAAACTAAAATATAAAAATAAAAAGAAAGGCGATGTAATCCGTTACACAGTGGATGGAAAAAATCCTACACGTTATTCAAAAAAATATAAAAGGCCAATTCGCATTAAATCTGCGAAAGTGATTAAAGCACAGCTTTTCCGTGGAAAGACGGCAGTGTCTAAGATAAAAGTGATTCGATTGTCCAAAAAGATTAAGTCGAAGAAAATGGGCATGGAAACAAAAATTGTGAATGGGAAATGGATTTTGACGCAATATGGAGATAAAAGTGGTTCCCAGGCCATGTTTTATATCCTGTGTTCTCCATCGGGAAAGGTGATTGTAATTGATGGTGGAACTGCAGGGAATGCGGGATATGTTCGCAGTGCAATTAAAGAATACGGGAATGTGGTGGATGCCTGGATTTTGACTCATCCGCACCCGGATCATATAGGTGCTTTTAATGAAATATATGCACATCCGGATGGAATTGTAATCAAACAGATATACGATAACCCGGTCAATTATGCCTACTACGATACAGTAGACAAACCATGGGATGAGATAGAAGTTTATCAGAGATATCTACAGCTTGTTCGGAATGGTGCCAATGTCATTCATTTAAAAACGGGAGATACAATCCAAATAGATGACTGTAAAATGGAAATACTTCATGCTTATGATGACTCTTTGATTTCTCTAACCAATGATATTTGTAACGATACCGGGCTGGTTATTAAAATGAATTGGAGAGAAACTTCGATGTTGTTCCTGGCAGACAACTGTAGACGTACGATTTCTGACCTGTTGATACGCCGCTGGGGAGAGAAGTTAAAATCTGATTATGTTCAGGCAGGACATCATGGGAATGGTTCGTTTAAAAATGATTTTTATGACTATGTGAATCCTACGGCTGTATTTGTTGATGCACCGGAGTGGCTGCTGACCGGTGAGTAATATACAACGAAAGAGCTTCTGAAACATTTGGCGGAAGGACAAATTGCGGTGTATCACTATATGACGGAACCGAATACCATACTGATTTCCGGCTGAGATAAAGTTAGCCGGATGAGTGAATTGATAGAAATAGGATAAAAATAACATGATAGTTTGTAAATTTATGTTAATTTGTATATGGCTTGTGCTATGTCCTGCCATTATCGGAAACTGGATATGTCAGGGAAATGAAAACGATATCGTCATCAGGTGTGTTAAAAAATATATAGTCGGACTGGCGGCAGAACTGACGGTATTTCAATTAATTGCATTGATAATGACCTTGTTAAAACAGAGTCTTACTTTGCTAACTGTTCTGTGGGTAATAAGTATTATCGCGTTGCTCATCATCTCTATTTTTTCTGAGATGAAAAGAGGAAAGGATGGAGTCATTTTTTGGAAAAGGGTTACCACGGAAATAAAGAGTACAAAAAAGTGGAATACAGAAACAAAAATAGTTTTTTTTCTGTGTTTTTGTCCTGTTGGCTTTCCAGGTGATTTTCGTCACTCTGCATGTACATGACGATGGAGATGATGCATGGTATGTAGGAACGGCGGTTGTCTCATATTTTACGAATACGATTAACAGAATCAGCCCGTATACCGGGGAATGGATGAGCAGTCTGCCGCCAGACTATACGCTGTCTCCGTGGCCCGTTTTTTGTGCTGTCTTAGGGAAATTAAGCAGATGTCATCCGGCAATTATTATGCATACCTTTGTTCCTATCATCTTTATTCCCATGGCGTATGCGGTATATGCGATGATAGCTGCAAAATTATTTGATGGAAATAAGGAGAAAGTCAGCTGGTTTTTATTGTTCTTATGTATGATTAATATATTTGGGTATTGGTCGATTCGCTCTACCTCTACTTTTTTGTTGTTCCGCATATGGCAGGGAAAAGCAATTTTATGCAATATTATAATTCCGGCAGTTATTTATATGTTTATGGATTTTGTAGAAGAAGCAGAACATAAAAAAACAGACAAGTTAATGAAATTATTTTTAGTAATAGAGGCAGGGACCACGGTATCTTCCATGGGAGTAATTTTGATACCAGTTATGTTGGCGGCATTATGCTGTGTTTATAGTATGATATATAAGAAAATGAAAGTATGCTTCGAAATGATGTTGTGCCTGCTTCCATGCTTTCTTCAAATCATTATGTTTTATTTTATGAGGTGGTAGGAAATGAATGAATATTGGAGCATAGTAAAAGAACTATTCTGGTTATTCAGTGGAAATGGATATGTTGTTGCAGTAGCATTCATTCTTATGATGTTTTTGATACTACTGTCTGATAATAGAGTTTTAAAACAGTATTTTTTATATCCGTCTGTTTTTGTTCTTCTATTCATTGTAAGTCCTGTAAATATATTTCTGGTGTTAAAGGTATTTAATGCAGCCAGAATGGTTAGATTTTACTGGCTCATGCCAATAGTCCTGATTCTGTCTTATGTATGCGTAGTGCTGATTTATCAGGCAAAAAAATGGAAAAAATATGCAGTGGCAGGTTTGTGTTTTGCTATTATTATAATGGCAGGTACTTATATGTTTACCGAGGAATCTTATACAAAGATGGAAAATTTGTATAAAATACCGGAAGAAGCGGTGGAAATCAGCGAGTATATCAGAGATGATGTGGCAGAAGCTAATCAAGATATAAGAACAGTTCGGGCGGTGGTGCCGGGAATCTATGATAGTTATATACGACAGTATGATGGAGAACTCAAATTACTATATGGAAGACAAAATGCTTCTGAAGTCTATAGAGACATTGCGTATGAGATGATGCAGCTGATGAATGCCGAAGAATTAGATGTGGAAAGGATTTCTCAGCTGGCTGTGCAGAGTGACTGCCAGTATGTAGTAATAGAAAACCAAAAGGAGAAGAAAGGTTCTTTTAAAAAAAATGGATATAAAAAAATGGTAGAGGAAAAAGAGTATAGTGTTTATAAAAGAAATGATTCACAACAATAGGATAAAAATAACATAGTAGTAACAATAATAAAAAATAGATGATAAAAGATATTTACACATCAGGAGGAAGAAAATGAAAGGTATTGTACTTGCTGCAGGCAGAGGAACGAGATTATATCCGATGACAAAACCGGTTTGCAAACCGTTGCTTCCGGTTTATGACAAGCCATTGATTTATTATCCGATTGCAACGTTGTTGCAGGCCGGAATTAAAGAGATTCTTGTCATTATCCCGCCAGGAGAGGAAAGAGAGTTTTATAATCTTTTGGGAAATGGAAGCCAGCTGGGAGTTAAAATTGAATATGCCATTCAGAAGGTTGCAAGGGGAATTGCGGATGCACTGGTTATCGGCCACGATTTTATCGAAGATGACAGTGTCTGCCTTGTTCTCGGAGATAATATTTTCCATTGCTATAATATGGAAGAAATTATGCAGAAGGCAATGGCAGATGAAAAAGGGGCCAAGGTATTTGGGTATTATGTGGATGATCCTCGTCCTTTCGGCGTAGTGGAATTTGACGAAAGCGGAAAGGCGATTTCCATTGAAGAGAAACCGAAAAATCCAAAATCCAACTACATTATTCCGGGTCTGTATTTTTATGATAACCAGGTGCTGGAGATTGCAAGAGGATTAAAGCCTTCCGCAAGGGGAGAGTTTGAGATTACAGATGTCAATCTGGAATATTTAAGGAGAGATCAGCTGTCGGTGATTCCATTTGACAGAGGACTGACCTGGATGGATGCGGGAACAGCAGATTCCGTGCTGGATGCGGCGGAGACCATCAAAGCGCTGCAAAAGTCAGGATGTTATGTGGGATGTCTGGAAGAAATCGCCTGGAAGAAGGGCTTCATAACCTTAGAGCAGGTTCATGAGATGGGTGAGGCCATTAAGATGACAAATTATGGACAATATTTATTAAAGTTAAGTTAATTACCCAGAAAATTACTTTTAGACAATATTTTGTAAGAATTAACAGTTATAAAAAGCTTTGCTATTGTTTGGTTGACAATATATGGGTTTGTGCTATACTAAAACTATATAAATTGAGTTACGAGGGATAAGGAGGAGAGTAAATAGTATTATGCAAAGTACAGGTATTGTGAGAAAGCTAGACTCTTTGGGGAGAATTACTTTGCCTATGGAGCTCCGCAAAAGTTTTGATATTGGAGAGAGGGAACCGCTGGAGATTTTCACGGAGGAGGACAAGATTATCATTAAGAAGTATAATCCGAGTGATATTTTTACAGGGCAATGTGAGGACTTGATTGAGTATCGTGGAAAAAAGGTTTCCAGAGATTCCATTCGAGAGCTGGCAAGAATCGCCGGATTTACCATATCCGAGTAGAATGTTTCCGGCCGTGGCTGTTTTATCAGACATTGAACAGTGCGTTCGCACCGGCGTGGGTTAGTCCATGCAGATAGGCACATAGGCGTCGATTCTTATTCGTTTTTACAGCGGGTTTATCTTTGCGAGAATGGCAGTTGTGTGGTCGGTTGGCTGTAACTTGAGAGATGCAAAATGACGGAAATGTTACAGTTCGTTACATTTATATAAACAATGGGCAGAATTTTGTGATAAAAGTTTTGTCTTTGATAAAAAAATGATAATAAGTTTGTCATGCCATGTTGACATCTTTTTTCTATAATAAATCCATCGGCATGGAGAGCGAGTTGCCAGTAGAAATGAGCAGGTGCTCCCCATAGAAAGAATGGAGAGGAAGGTGTTATCTATGAAGAAAAGAATCTTGGCAGTGTTGGCAGTGGTGTTATTATCGGCTTTGGCAGTTCCGGTGAATGCGGCGGGAAAGAAAAAAGCGGATAAAGAGTTAAATGAGGTCGTAAAAATGATGACTTCTTATACGACAGCGTTAAAACTTGGCGAGAGAATGACGAGGGGCAGGGTGAAGATGCCACTTGACGATGTCCGGATGCTTTCAATGGCGGCCTTTATTCGTTATAACTATAAGGATGACGCTGGATATACACTGGAAGAGCTTGGCGGGGAGACAGACAATCTTTTCGGAAAAAAGGCAAATCTTGTAGAAGGGGAAAAGGAAGACCTTTTCATTTGTGCGTCAGATGAGGGAATGGCATCTGAGCCATATATGTACTGTGGAGGGGATTTTGGAGACTGCATTCCTCGATACCATATTTTGAAGGTGAAAAAATTAAAAAATAATCAATATCAGATTAAAGTACAAAACAGACTGGCAATATATGGAGAAAAAGGAAGCGAAAAAATAGGGACGACCATTCTGAAATTAGAAAAGACGGAACAATCAAGATATGGATATATCATAAAAAAGATTGCGTTTATTTCCTGATTTCGGGGTGTCGGAAGCAGGCATCCTCCGATTATGGCTGTAAAATGTCAAAAGAAAGAGACTTCTCTGACAAAGAAAATAATAGAATGAATGGAAAGGGTATCGTAAAATATCTGACAAAAAGGCAGAGCGATATCCTTTTTTGCTATAATCTTGGAGGATGGAGGCAATGTATAAACATAATAGCAGCAAGTGGAGCAAACATTTTGACTTCTTTTTTTTAGATGTTGTTTTATTAGAAATTTCTTTTTATTTATGTTATGGATGGAGGCATGATTGGATATTTCTTTATAATATAAATTATTATAGAAGAATAGGACTGTTTCTTGCCCTCATCAGCATATGCTCCGCAATGTTTCGGGAGAGCTATCACGGAGTCATCCGCAGAGGATATTTAGAAGAATTTAAAAATGTTTGTTTGCATGTACTGGTAGTAGAAATTTCTCTCATTGCCATCACCTTTTTTATGAAAGATCTATATTATTCCAGAGAAGTGTTTACGTTGTTCTTTCCGACGGGAATTAGTCTGTGTTTCGGAGGACGCTGTCTTTGGAAAAATATTTTAAGAAGGCGTATGGTATTGAACAAGGACAAAAGACAGGTTCTTGTGGTGGCAAATAGTGAAAAGGCTGAAAAACTTGTCCGGGAAATGATATCCAATGATTTTTTTGATTATGATTTGGCGGGAATTATTTTTATAGATGCCGAAAGTGAAAAGAAAATGGTGATGGGTTATCCGGTTTTGGGCAATTTATCAGATAAAAATATGGAATATATCCATGAGAATGTCGTAGACGAGGTGTTCATCCATTTGACGCCGGGCGAGCTGATAGATGATAAATATATGGATTATTTTTTGCAGATGGGTCTGACGATACACCTGGATTTGGATGGCCTGACGGGAATCGGAGGGCCGGCCTATGTAGAAAGATTTTCTGGCAGAACAGTGATTACGAGCAGTATGAAGTTTGCTTCTCCGTGGCAGCTTCTGATAAAAAGATTGATGGATATTGTGGGGGGAGTGGCAGGGCTTCTGATTACGGGGATCGCCTGCATTTTTGTAGTTCCTGCATTAAAGAGAGCGGACAAAGGCCCTGTATTCTTTTCTCAGATAAGAATAGGAAAAAACGGAAGACGTTTTAAGATATATAAGTTTCGCAGTATGTACATGGATGCGGAAGAGAGAAAAAAAGAATTGATGAGTCAAAATGAGATGCAGGGATTCATGTTTAAAATGGAAAATGATCCCAGAATTATTAAAGGAATCGGCCATTTTATTAGGGATACCAGCATAGATGAACTTCCGCAGTTTTGGAACGTTCTGAAGGGCGATATGAGTCTGGTGGGAACCCGTCCGCCTACAGAAGAAGAATATGAAATGTATGAAATGCATCATCTCAAGCGAATCTCCATCAAGCCGGGCATCACTGGGATGTGGCAGACCAGCGGGCGGAGCGATATCACGGATTTTGAAGAAGTGGTAAAATTGGACACGAAATATATCACTAATTGGAGCATTTCCCTTGATATCAAAATTTTGTTCAAGACGATTTTGGTAGTATTAAAAAAGGAAGGTTCCCGGTAGTTTTTTACGATAGTAAAGCAGAAAAAGCGTACTATGGGAATCCGGGATTTCTTCTTTAGGAGGAGCTTAAATGCGCCGGTGGGGCGTCGGGGTGAAGCCCGGCAGCGGAAAGAATATTCAATATTAAAACATTATAGAGATAAAATGTGCATAAATGACAGGATTTATGGTAATACTTAGAGTATAATTATCATTGGCAAAAAAGAAAAAAATAAAGGGAAGAGAT
>JAUNJG010000174.1 GCA_030533385.1 Eubacteriales bacterium
CTGCATATAATTTAGCTATTTTATTGCGAAAAGTTTTTGTTCTTTACTGCTGCTCCCATCGCCTATGCAAGCATGGAGGCGGGGGCTTCTCGCTCAAGCATAATTGTATGCAGTATCAACGAGCTATCTCCGTGTGTCCCACGGTTCTTGTTTTTTGGTTATGCTGACACCAGCCGCATGCCCTCATTTCTTATGCTGATAGCGGCATTTATATCTTTGTCGTGATGAGTTCCACATTTTAGATAATTTAGGCTGTCCCTATCTTTTTCGACTGATGATATGATAGGGCATATTCTCTATTTTATCAAGAGCTGATACGCAATTCGTCTTCCTCTTTAGAAGTGAGAGACTTCTTTCTGCATTACGAAACTCGATGACGCTCCCATCATTCTCCTCAACATCCCGACACAGAACATATGGAAATCATCCGGTTTTTCAGGAGTATTACCTTATCATCTTTTTTATCGCCGTCTGCAAGCTTTTTGCCGGCTGAACCGAATCCTGGGTCACTTCCCAGATCATGATGCCACCCAGATTTTTCATGGCATATTTCGTTTTCTTCTTGATGTCCGGCACTCCGTTGTACCACACATCCATTCCCCGGTAGGTCACATGACTTTTCGATTTGGCCTTCGGATTGCTGTTTACCAGCTCACCGTAAGAAACCCATCCCGGTCTGGCATAAAAAGGGACACCCAGCACCACCTTTTTGGCGGCAAGTTTCCTCGTCTTTCTCCAATATCTTGCGGAGGCTTTGGCAAAGGCTACAGAGGAATGGCGCTTCCCGTCCCCGCCGTCGTAGGCCATGACATGAATCCAGTCCACCGCCCCTAACACTCGATCCGTATGTGCCGCCGCATCGTAGTAGATGCCGCCGTCGGGCGTGGCTCCGCTTAACACTGCACTGGTCAGAATCTTTCCCTGCCGATGCAGCTTTTTTGCCAGCAGAAGCATCAGCTCTTCATACTGTTTTTCTGAGGAAGTATCTTTCCTTGGATGTTCCCAATCCATGTCAACCCCATCAAAACCGTATTTTTGTACTGTTCTCATAATAGATTTGACCAGGCCTTTCCGTTTAGATGCCGTAGCCGTGGCCGAGACAAAAGTATTTTCCAAAGGGGTTCCGTTGTAGCTCCATCCTCCCACCGCCAACAAAACTTTTTTTCCTGACCGGTGCGCTTCCCAAATCAGCTCCTGCGCCGTTCCTGGATTTTCCAGAGGCATGAGACCTCCCCGGGCTGTCGGAATGGCAAACGCATAAATGACATGGGTCAAAACATCAAACCGAACTTTCTCCACTTCTCCCGGTTTCCATGAGGGAAAATAGCCTATCACCCGAAAATTTTTATTCTTTTTTGGTGCCTTTGATGCTACCGTCTCAGTCGGCAAAGTCAAAATAACGAAAAGCGTCATGAGGAGCAACCAGGCAACTTTTGTTCTCGCTCCCGACCACTTCTTTCTTTTTTGCAATAACCCTTTTCTCATCTTCTTCCTCCCTATTTAGTCAAGTCTTTTTTCCTTGAAAATCAAGGATTTTTTCAATA
>JAUNJG010000090.1 GCA_030533385.1 Eubacteriales bacterium
TATAATAATCCATCTTTTGGTTATGGTGGATATTGTCTGCCGAAAGATACGAAACAGCTTCTTGCCAATTATGCGGATGTTCCGCAGAATATGATGACGGCTATTGTCGAAAGTAATCGTACCAGAAAAGACTTTATTGCAGATCAGGTATTGAGAAAAGCCGGATATTATGGTTATACAGAGGAAAATACATGGAATGAAAATCATGAAAAAGAAGTTGTCATAGGAGTTTATCGTTTGACGATGAAGTCTAATTCCGATAATTTCCGCCAGTCCTCTATCCAGGGCGTGATGAAGCGTGTAAAGGCGAAAGGGGCAACGGTTATTGTATATGAGCCTACTCTTGAAAATGGCGTGAAATTCTTCGGTTCCGAGGTCGTGAATGACTTAGAGGAATTTAAGAAGCGGTCTGATGCGATTATTGCAAACCGTTATAGTTCAGAGCTGGATGATGTACAAGAAAAAGTCTATACAAGAGATCAATTCCATCGGGATTAAGGGTAAAAGAGATTGTATTATATCTGATATGATAAATAATTATAACCAAAAGCAGCAGAGAACCGGAAATACCTTGCCAGTTAAGACCGTTTCAAGTTTTGTGTAAATCAAAAAAACTGATATAAGATACGTCATTAGTTCCTATGGGGCAGAGTCTTGAAAATAGACTCTGCCTTTGCTTGTATTATAATGCAGTTTCCGGACATGTCAAATAGGACTGGTTTAACCAGCCCTACTAGGCAAGGAACTGCTTATAACTCAGATAACCGTTCCTCAAAAAATATCTCTGGCTGTGAATGAATCTGCCCTCAATCCTACCGGTGGCCAGTCCATTTTTTTGTGATGTCCATCATGGCTAGATGCAGTCAGCTACTTCCTATCGTGTCGTTTCTTTCACAAACCATCAGCCAATTTTTCCTTGGGATCGCATGTCCAAAGGCCAGGTGCTTTTCCGTCTGGCTATGAACACGATGTAACGGTTACCTGCTACCATTTGCCTTCGAGTGAAGGATGGGGATGAATTCTTCATGCCGCTTTCTCTTAAGATGATATCCAGCAACAATGTCATGCTCATAATACCATTGTGCGCACCGGGTTAAATTTATTTGCTGGCAGGCGCGCACGCTACTTCAGTCTCTTTCCTCTCAGCCGGCATTTTTTCTCCGAAAAGGCAATGCCGTAGATCCAGACGGCGTCCACTTCGTCCAGTAATTCTTCTGCATACCGTTTTTCCTCAATCTGCCTCAGGGCCTCCTCGCTTTTGCCATCCAGCTCCCTTGCAGTTTTTGCACGCTTTATCTCGATCACAATGCCGAAGTCGCCATCCTCGTCTTCCAGGGTGATGTCGCTCCGACCCATTCCCGTCTCCCGGTTGGATTTTAAATCCCAGGTCGGGTTGCCGGACAGCAGGCCGACGAGAAAGCCGTGGTAGAAGCTCTCGTTCTGGTCGTAGTAGCTGATGGTGCCTCGAAGCTGGGAGGAGATGAGTTTTTCTGCCCGTTCCGCATTTCCGCAAGCTAGGGCACGGTACATCTCTTTCATCGTACCGGCGGACTGCCCTACCCTTTCCTGGAACCACTTTTGGATCTTGTCGATGAAGATGGCTCTGACCTCCCTGTTGGGGATGACGAGACGGGTGTATCCGGGAATGGCGGCCTCTCTCTTCCGGTCCCGGGTCAGGTAGCCGGTCAGGTAGAGGACGCTCCAGAGGTTGTCGACGCTTTCGTCAATCTCGGCATAGGTGAGATTCTCGGTGACGGGCCGTTCGATGGCCTTCCCGGCGACGAGTCTTTCGATGGCGGACCGCGTGGTCTTGTCGGCTTTATCGATGAAACGCCTCACGATGGCGTTGGAGCTTGTGTTGTTCCAGTAGGCCTCCGGCGCCGCATAAGGGTTCGCCAGGAGCTTGTCGCAGTGGTTGAGGACATCCCACGGGCAGTACATATCGGCACCGCCGAAGTAGTAGCCGTCATACCAGTCGCGGATATCGCCGTAGGCATCATCCAGTTCGTAGTCCTTCAGGATGGCTCTCACGTTCTTGTCGGTAAAACCGAAATACTCGTCAAAACGGTTGTCGGAGATGCTGTCCACCTTTAGATTGTTGACGCCGGTGAAGATGCTCTCCTTGGAAATGCGCAGGCAGCCGGTGACCACTGCGAAGTGCAGGTCTGGATTTGTCTTGAAGGCCTCCCCGAAGAAGGAGCGCAGGAAGGCCGCCATCTTGTCGTAGTAGCCGTTTTCGTTGCTCTTGTCAAGCGGCACGTCATACTCGTCAACCAGGAGAATGACCTTCTGGCCATGGTGGGCGTGGAGCATGCGCATCAGGGTGGCCAGGGAGTATTTTAATGTGACTGTATCTGCTTCCGCCTGTATAATTTTTTCCAGGCGTTCCTTATCTTTTTTCGATGTGAGTTCGCTGCTTAACAGATATGAATATCTCTGACCTGTTACTGAGAGCATTTCGCATAGATTTTGTAGTGCCTCCTCATGGCTTTGGCCTTCTATTCCCTTGAGGGTGAGGTACACCACTGGAAATTTCCCCTGGTATGACTCGCACAGCTCCGTATCCTGCTCAATCGCCAGGCCGTGGAACAGTTTCGGATTGGCGCCGATTTCAAAGAAAGACTTTAGCATACTCATGATAAGCGTTTTGCCAAAACGTCTTGGGCGGGTGAAGAGATTGACCATCCCACGGGTGCGAATCAATTCGCTTATAAATTTTGTCTTGTCCAGATAATAAAAGTTTTGTTCGCGAATCATTGGAAAATCGTCGATTCCGACAGGCAGTATTTTGGTTGTCATTGGCCTCCCTCCTTTGGCCTTATTATATCGTAGTTCGGAAGATGATAGCAAGTCATTTTGTGTGTGCATCTATAGACCCGGAACGAATATGTGTATTGGTATTGAAAACTGTGAACTCACAGATAGAATCAACAATTGTGGGCGGGGAGCGGAGACTTTCGGTGGTCACAAAGTGGCACACTGCGAAGGCGATGAGAGGGGTATAGATTTCAATGGAGGAAATGTATAAAGAAGTAACAGATGTTTCTCATTTACTCTGAGAATAAAATGTGATAAGATTAGGAAATATTGGGAAAAGAAGGATGGCAGAGTCGATTTGTTTTTGATGTTCCATGAAAGGAGTATAGAGACAGGAAGGCAGGTGGTTGTTTGGGTGAAAGGAATTGTGGAAATGGAAATAAAAGAAATGAAATACTGTCGCTGGTTTTGACAGTTCTGTGGATTGCATTTATTTTTAGCAATTCTTTGCAAGATGGGGAATTGTCTGGAGAGCGTAGTGGAAGACTGTTAGCCTTGATAAATGGGTTGTTGGAAGGAAGCGATATCCGTCTGTCCGAGTTTGTTTTAAGAAAGATGGCTCATTTTGGAGAGTTCATGGTATTGGGTTTGTTTCTTTTTTTTACCTGGAAAGGATGGGCGAGGAACTATGGAAATAGATATTTGATAGCGGCAGTTGGTTCCGGTTTTTTCGTGGCCTGCTCTGATGAATGTTTGCAGCTGTTTTCTGAGGGAAGGGCTGGCCGTTTGATGGATGTGGGAATAGATACGGCAGGATGTGCCGTCGGTGTGCTGGTATGTATGCTGTATATGTGCATGAAGAATGTCAAAGCGCGGTCTGGCAATGAAAGACCATAGAAATACAGGCTGTAAGTGTGCTTTATATAAAAATTTGTAGGTAATATCTTTAAAGGTATGTTATAATAATACTTTATGTTAGGCAGACGAGACTGGATATTTCCCGTTTGCCTAAGTCAAAAGTTTCGTTAATGTATCGCGTAGGATATATCTTTGTGTGTTTTTTATAGATTTGATACGGAACAAATGGAAATCTTGTATATATTCTGGTTGGGTGGCGAATAACGGCATTAATATGTCTGAGAGGTGGGTTGCGAATAAAAAGCATCCATACTTTTCGACGAAGGTGTTATATAGAAGGTAGATGATGTGGTTGTGATATCTGTTTCACAGAATGTCTTTAAGAAGGCAGGGGATGAATGATGTACCTGAAAATGTGAAGGATCAAATTTATAACAAATGCAGGAAGGTGAATAGAAAGTAGAAAGGAATTTTTTATGCTACGGATAATTGAGTCAGTAAACCAGGCTGTCAACAATTTTGTTTGGGGAATGCCGGCTATGGTGTGCATCATTGGTGTGGGGATGTATTTGAGTTTTAGAACCAGATTCATTCAAATTCGGAAGTTCCCGTATGCCATGAGAAACACGATAGGGAGATTGTTTCAGAACAAAGAGGCGTCGGACGGAGCTATGACTCCTTTTCAGGCGGTTTGTACGGCACTGGCTGCCACTGTGGGCACGGGAAACCTTGCCGGTGTGGCGGGCGCCATTGCCCTGGGAGGTCCAGGTGCAGTTTTTTGGATGTGGGTATCAGCACTTCTTGGGATGTGTACGAAGTTTGGAGAGGTAATCTTGGCAGTACATTTCCGTGAGAAAAATGCACATGGAGATTATGTAGGTGGTCCTATGTACTATATCAAGAATGGTTTGTCCGAACGTTGGCAGTGGTTGGCAGTGTTGTTTTCGATTTTCGGGACTCTCACTGTATTCGGGACCGGAAATGCGACTCAGGTCAACACGATAACGACGGCCATTGATGCCGCACTGTTAAATTTCCATGTGATACGTCAGGATAATGTTGGGACGTTGAATCTTGTTTTGGGGATTTTTATTATGATGTTGGTCGCTCTGATTCTCCTGGGAGGAGTGAAACGGATTGGCCGCGTGACAGAAAAGTTGGTTCCATTTATGGCGATGTTGTACATTGTCCTGGGAATAGGGGTTATTCTTTTGAATATCGAAAAGGTTCCGGAAGTATTCGGAATGATCATCCAGGGAGCATTTCGTCCGGCGGCGGTGAGCGGAGGAGTCATTGGAAGTGCTTTTCTTGCTATGCAAAAAGGCGTGGCCCGAGGCATTTTTTCCAACGAAGCAGGACTTGGAACCGGTTCCATAGCCCATGCCTGTGCGGAGACGAAAGAACCGGTGAGACAAGGCTTTTTCGGAATTTTTGAAGTGTTTACGGATACGATTGTGATTTGTACGCTGACGGCATTCATCATCCTAATCAGTGGTATTGAGGTTCCTTACGGAAATGCAGCCGGGGCTGAGCTGACTATTCTTGGCCTGACGTCTACTTACGGAGAATGGGTTTCTATTTTTACTGCTGTTGCCATGTGCTGTTTTGCATTTTCAACGATTATTGGATGGGGACTTTATGGAGCGAGGTGCGTGGAATTCCTTTTTTCTGCAAAAGCCATCCGGCCGTTCATGATTCTTTATTCCATGGTGGCGGTTTTAGGAGCAACAGTAAAGCTTGATTTATTGTGGAGTATTGCGGAAACCTTTAACGGTCTCATGGCAATTCCAAACCTCATTGCAGTCTTTTTGCTGTCAGGCACAGTGTTAAAATTGGTGAGGGAATATTGCGACAGAGAGAGCATATAGTCATATAGATAGCAAGTAGAGGAAATGTAAACAGGAAACTAAATGAAGGGGAAAAGAGGAATTCAAATTGAACCGCTCCCCAAAAGTTAGACCTAAAAATCTAAAAAAGTTTTAACATTAAAAAAATCACATCCGAGAATTAGAAGGATGGGACCATTCATGTGTTTGTCGTGTTTTTCCTGTGAAATCTCTTTGACATTTTTAAGAAGATTTGCTATTATGATGATAGAAAAAGGCACTTCCGCAATAGCGGTTAGTCCTCAACAAAAGTCAAAAAAAGTGACCGAAGTTGGCAGACTTGAGCGGTCACTTTTTTGTGCGATGATTTATGTATTCGATTAACAGTTGCACAATGATTGCGAGAATCATTAACACAATAGCTAAGATTTCATAATCCGACATCAAAGCATCCCCCCTTTCGATGATTGCCTGCAAGCAGGTGCTCAAGTAGTCAGAGGGAAGTCTCCCTCTGCTAATGAGGAGGACTAACCGCTACCGCTTTTTGGTAGTGCCTTTCTGGCATTGAAGCCGACTTTTATTCTAGCAAGAAATGATGCCGTGTGCAAGAGGGAAAAAAGAAAAAGTTTGTGTCACAGAAAAAAGAAAAAATTTGTGTCATATGCTTCTAACAGTATCCGAGTGCTCTCATATCCCGATTCGCATACATATTTATAAACTTTTTACTTTAGCCCTTTGAGAGATATCGGTTTTCTTTACAATGGATTTCGTTATACAGTTTCCTTTATATTTTTTTCTCAATCACTAACATCATAAAGAAAAGTTATATAACTGGTAAGAGGTATTTTGCTTCTTGCCTTTATTTTTGCCAAGTAAAATTATATGCTCACTCATCTTCTGTAGCTTTTAAAGAAGTGCTCTTTCTGGACTGGTAATCCGTTTTTGCAATTGGTGCAGGAGTGGCATTGAAGCGTAACGGTCAGCAAGAAGTTTCGTGAGAAATGGCCTCTTTCTCTTGTGTAAATTTTTTCGTATGAATAAAAAGATGCGATGTTTTGAAGTGTTCTACAATCTTTGATTTTCTATAACTCTAAGGCAATGTCTGTCTCCCAAATTTCCCTGTTTTAATATGGTTATGAGTGATGCTCCAACGCAGTAATAATTGGCGTCGCTCCATCCACGTCTATATAAAGATATTATGAAAAAACATTCCTTTTTTATCTCTTATATAAGGAAGTTTTTCTTCATGCCGAAGCCGGCTTTCTAAAAAATTCATGTCATCTAATATCTTATTTTTTCCACAATATTTTTGAGAAATGTTTATGTCCTTTGCGAGCCGTGCGGATCGGATATATCCGTCGCCCCTGCAGCCGTTCCTTTCGTGGATCGTGTGAACTCTGGTGTCTGGCATAAAAATATCCGAAGTCAAAGGATGTAAAAGATGTCAGTTTAGCGGGAAAAAGTTGTTACTAGAAAAACAGCAGCAATTGATAAAGAAATAATAGGAACAACCCCACCGACCGCAGACAAGGAGGCGCATTTGTCGAAACGAATGCGGCGTGTGAGGGGGAGAGGAGAGGCCTGGGTCCGGAACGGGAAGGGCTTTTTTGATGGAAGCCGCCTTTACAGACGGAGCTTGCCCTTGCCGCATTTCGTGTTCCGAGAGGTGCGGGGCGGGCAGCGGAGGCAGAAAGGGGAAAGAAATGTTTATTGCAGAACACCATGAAATAACGCCAAGTAAGACACGCATCTGGCTCAGTTCGCCGACCATGCATCCAGAATCAAGGATGTATATGAACGAGGCTTTGGACACCAACTGGGTGAGTACGGTTGGAAAAAATATCGACGAGGTGGAGGAGATTTCCGCTCGGCAGGCAGAGGTTCGGTATGCCGTGGGACTTTCTTCCTGCACGGCGGCACTTCATCTTTGCGTGAAGTTGGCAGGCGAGCGTCTCTATGGAAAACCGAATATCGGCCACGGCGCCGTGGAAGGCAGGCGGGTTTTCTGCTCTGATATGACATTTGATGCCACTCTGAACCCCGTTGTTTATGAAGGGGGCGTTCCTGTATTTATTGACACAGATCCGGCTACATGGAACATGGACCCGATTGCACTGGAAAAAGCATTTGAAATCTATCCGGATGTGAAATTGGTGGTTATGGCGCACCTTTACGGGTTTCCGGGTGACATCAAGCGCATCCGGGAAATCTGCGACAAGCATGGCGCACTCATCATCGAGGACGCAGCGGAGTCCATGGGAGCGACCGTTGATGGGCAACAGACAGGCTCTTTTGGTGATTATGGAGCAATTTCGTACAACGGTGCCATAGACATAATAGGGACATGCATTTCGTGTGGTTTTGGAATTTCAGATGGCTATAAATTGGCGGGCTGAAGCGGAAAAAGGCGGAACTTTACCACAAGGAGACCAGATAAGCGGTCTCATAGAGGAATGAAAACAGATAATATGATGCCCAAAGCGGGCTAAAGATATAAACCAGGCCATAATGCCCTGATGGAGACCTTGCTAAGAGCAGGGGATAGAGCGGCAAGGTCGGGAAGGGGAATACAAATGTTTATTGCGGAAAATCATGACATAAAACCGAGTGAGAAGAAAATATGGCTTAGTTCACCAACGATGCATCCAGAATCACGGATGTATATGGACGAAGCTTTTGATACCAATTGGGTTAGCACTGTCGGAACCAATATATCCCAAACAGAAATTATAGCCGCGGAGAAAGCTGGAGTTAAGTATGCGGTTGCGCTTTCGGCCTGTACAGCGGCATTGCACCTGTGTGTAAAACTGGCGGGTGAACGGCTCTATGGAAAACCGAATATCGGCCACGGTGCTGTGGAGGGCAGACGGGTTTTCTGCTCTGATATGACATTTGATGCCACTCTAAACCCTGTTGTTTATGAGGGTGGCATTCCTGTGTTTATTGACACCGATCCAACTACATGGAACATGGACCCGGTTGCACTGGAGAAGGCGTTTGAGATTTACCCGGATGTGAAATTGGTGGTCATGGCTCACCTTTACGGGTTCCCCGGCGACATCAAGCGTATCAGGGAAATCTGTGACAAGCACGGCGCACTCATCATCGAGGACGCAGCGGAGTCCATGGGAGCGACTATCGATGGACAGCAGAC
>JAUNJG010000015.1 GCA_030533385.1 Eubacteriales bacterium
CAGTACCATCAAGTGGATTTCCAAACATCTCCACAAATCGGGCGTGGATGAGCTCATCTAATTTTTGGAGTTCTTGTTTTCTAATCTGAATAATCTGTTCAACTTTTAAAAATTTATTTACTACATTTTGTTGAACTCCAATTGAAGGTAATTCTATTTCTATTTTTAATAAATCAGATTTAGTCAAGCTAGGTATTGTAACAGCCTTATTCAACCGTTCAAAATTAAAGTTACGACAGAAATAATATAAATATCTCGGCATCAAAATCTCTTTTTTTGCAGATAATCCAAATGCTGTATCTACATTCCAAAATGGCTCATCTACATAAATTGGATTATTTATACTGCCCTTTCGTCCAATGACTACAGTATCTGCTTCACAAATATAATCATCTGCATAACCCATAATCCCTCCACTACCGTAAATTGGATATTTCCCTTCTGGATTTTCTACTTTTCTTTGATTACGCCCATTCTTTATCTCAAGTACATCAGCAAATTTCATCACATTTTCCCCGCAAAGATTATATTGATTTAGCCATGGAATCAGCAAAAGCTGGATTTAAATTTCCGTTTTACTCACCCCAATAGTCCAGTGTATCTTGTGGCGTGGTGTCAATTCCAAACAGTTGCCACATAAAATTTTCTTTTTCATTATAAATATTGATTATTCTTATGTAGTCCTTTTCAATACGATAAAACACATAGTTTTTACTCACAACTAAATATCTATAATCTGTTACAACATCAAATAAACTAGATACTGCCGGACCTTTCTTTTCAAATACACTTAAATCATTTATATTATTTGTTATTTTTTTAATAATCAGTTTTGCCTTGTCAACTCCATACTTCTCGGAAATATCATTTTTTAAAAAACGTAATTTGTCTGCGGCATCTGGAGAATACTTTATCTTTTTCAATCCAGTACCCCCAATTCCCTCTCTAAATCATCAGCATCCAGCCAACCTTCCGCTTCTGCCCGCGCTTCCGCTTTTCTTAAATCGAGCAACAACATTGCTAATGCTTGTTGTTTTAAAGCTTCTTTACTATTTTTTGTTACTATAAAGGGTAACCCCTCCACATTAATGGATTGTTGAATAAATGTATTAAATGCATCTGTCAATGTCATACCTGTTTTTGCATATATTTCTTCAACAGTTTTCTTTATTTCTGAATTTATTCTCACTTGAAAAGTAGTATCCTTCGGTGCATTTGCAATATTTAAATTAGCAGCCATATGTGCATACCTCCTTTTAATCATATTATACATCAGATATCTCGTCAGCACAACGTCATTACATTTTATATTTTACTACACATCCATCCCGATAAACTGGAATTGCGTTATTCATTATAAATGTTTTTCCCAAAGTTATAGGCCTCTTTGAGATGATTTGTATTATCGATTTGAGGCTTTCCATTTGTATCCCCACAACCTCCGGCAAGCAACATCCCCTTGTCCTTAAATCCTATATAATTGATAATTGCAAATTTATAATACGATACTGCCTGCTCATACGTCCAAAAAAAATCATCCGCTGAAGCCATCCATAACCCAGCCTTTGATGGTGTAGTCCTTTACAATACCGTTTGCCCACTTGCGAAACTGCACTGCACGTTCATTGTTTACCTTGAAACCGACAGCAATAATCATTTGCAAATTATAGTGATTTACTTCTCTTTGCACCTGACGAGAACCCTCAGTTTGAACTATTCGGAATTTCCTAATAGTTGCAGACTCTTCTAATTCGCTATCGGTATATATCTTTTTGATATGCTCGTTTATCGTAGGAAGAGCAACATCATAAAGCGTAGCCATCATTTTCTGTGTCAGCCATATATTCTCATCTTCATAGCGCATTTCAATGCTATCTTCCTGTTCTCCGACAGAAGCAACATAGATAAGATATTCTGCTGCACTTGAACGAATATCTATTTCATTTTTCTTTTTTGCCAACGCAACCACCTCCGATTATTTTGATTGTGTCACCAGTGGTGACATTTTTTAATATAGAAGCACGAGCGAAAATTGGAATGGACTAACTTCTAATTATTATATACAATATTGTTGAACCACTGAACCCGCTAATGCGATGTAGGTGGTGTTTTTTCGTCCTTCAACATCTCCTCCAGCTCCGCCAGATTCTTTGTAATCTCTGCTTCCAGTTCATGGAGGCTCGCCATAATCTCCTGGGTGGACGGATACTCTACCGGCACGTATTCCACCTCTTTATATTTATTGATAGAAAGATCATATTCATTTTCAACGATATCATTCTTATCCACAAAAAAGGACTGGTCGGTTCGCTTTCTTTCTGTCTCTCCGTCCGGATTGCGGAACCTCTGAATGATATCCGGAATATCATTTTCATCGACTGGATTCCGCTTATCATCCAGGCTGAATCCATCGGCCTTCATATCGTAAAACCAAACTTTGTCTGTACCGCCATGTGCTGTCTTGGTGAAAATCAAGATGGCGGTGGACACGCCCGCATAGGGTTTAAACACGCCGGACGGCATGGAAATGACTGCCTCCAGTCTTTGATTTTCCACGATTTCTTTTCTTATGCCTTTATGCGCCTTTGATGAGCCAAACAACACTCCATCGGGAACGATACAGGCACATCTTCCACCGATTTTCAACATACGCAGAAACAGTGCCAGAAATAATAATTCCGTTTTTTTCGTTTTGCACACCTTCAGCAAATCTCCCGACACCGACTCGGCATCCAGGCTTCCCTTAAAGGGTGGATTGGCCAGCACCAGGGAATATTTCTCCTTGTCCGGATTTTGATCAGACAGGCTGTCCCGATATTCAATAAACGGATTGTCGATTCCGTGGGTCATCATGTTCATGGCTCCGATGCGAAGCATCGTTCTGTCCATATCGTACCCGTGGAACATATGATTCATATAATGAGCCTTCTTCTGCCTGTCAAAGAAGATTTCTTTTTTCTTCTTCTCTTTCAGGTATTCCCCTGCCGCCACCAGAAATCCCGATGTTCCGCAGGCCGGGTCACAAATCACCTCATCGCTGGAAGGATCCATCATTTCCACCATCATACGGATAATATGCCTTGGAGTCCTGAACTGACCATTCCGTCCTGACTGCGCAATCTTTGACAAAAGGTACTCATACACATCCCCACGTACATCGGCAGTCTGCATTTCATTCATTATCCTGTATATTTCATCCAAGGAATCTACCACTTTTGATAAAACAAGAGGTGTGGGCAATTTAAAAATAGCGTCATCCATGTATTTGGAGTAAGCACTATTCTTATTACTGTGCAATGTTTTAATGAACGGAAACACCCATTCCTGTACGACGGAATACATTCTATCGGCAGGAAAATCATGAAATACAGACCATTTCAGCTGTGAACCGGCAATGCACCTTTCCCCAATCTTTATTTCATCCGAAAAAATACTCTTATAAGGAAGTTCCAGCATGGCGCTCTCTTTCGCTCTGATATTGTCCGCATCATCCAAATCATGGATAAACATCAGATAGGTAATCTGCTCAATGACTTCCAGCGGATTTACCAGACCTCCGGAAGCGAAAATATCCCATAAACTGTCAATTCTATTTTTCAATTCTCCTGTAATCATTTGTTTCCTCTTTCCGCTTTTCTTTGGGCATACTATTTTATACTATATTTGGTACCTCTGCCTCTTCCTTCAACGACTACGATTCCTTTTTGGCTCATTTCTTTCAGCAACTGTGTTGTCTTTGACTTACCGAAAGGCACATAAGGCGCTATTTCACTGATAGGCTTTAACATGATTTTACTCAACACTTTGTAGACAATTTTTTCATCTTCTGTTAAATCCAGATTCTTTTCAAAAATCGGAAGCATGATTTTTATCGTATTTTCAGATACTTCAAAATCCGGTTTTATTAATCCATCTTCATAAAGCTGTTTTATTCTTGTTATTCCTGTTCCGAAGATTTCGACAAAACCCAGTCTGTAAAACACATTTGCAAGATTCCTGTTTCTTAGCACAGATAATTTGCCGGATAAATATTCTTCTTCTGCTATTCCCAATGGTAAGCCGCCGGGGGATATAATTTCAATTTTATCATCAAACATCAATACCCGGATTTGAGATTCCACATCCCAGGCTCTGTGAATCAATGCGTTCGCCATCGCTTCCCGAAAGGCGGCCTCCGGTATTTTTTCTATTTTTTTTCTGTCCGCATCTTCTATCACCTCATACTCATAATAATCTCTAAAAATATCTATGGACTTATCATACATTTCTAATACAGATATATGTTCAAAGGTTGCTCTCTTTTGAATCATGCTGATATTTTCACCGAATTTCACCATATCAACACCTGGAAAACGGTTTTTGTCAGCCAGTATTTCCGCCGCATTATTATAGCCATTGTCATTGTCATATAAATTCAGGGTTCTCAAGGTATCCTGATTAAAAGTTTCTATTTGTATCCGTTCTTTTAACTTACGATGGAGTATTTCAAAAGACAGCGCCTGGCCTTTGCTTGGAAGCTCTTCAAATCTGATATTTTTCCCTTCTAATATCAATCTGGAAAATTCCAATGTATCAACCTCTATGGTCGCTGTGTCATTTCTTTTATAGGCTTTTGATTTATACAAGTACGGTTTTCGGAGGCCGCTTTTTACTGTGAGTTTAATCGTCTGATCATTATTTTGTATATCCAGGGTATACTCAGGCTGGGGCAAAATACTGTCATTGATTTTATTTTCAATATCCAGACAGGCTTGCCTTACATCCGGCAGCCCTTTCACTTTCCCTTCATCATCTATTCCAAAATAAATCGTCCCACCCTCATAATTTGAAAAGGCACTGACTGTTTTTAAAAAAGTGTTCGTAATGGTTTCTTTACATTCCAAAGTCCGTGTTTCACGCATATAAATCGTATCCTTTCCAATCTTATTTCTTATATTATTATATGCACTAATACGCAAAAAATCAATCGCAAAAATTTACGATTGATTTTTTGATTTTATTCCATATAAATGCTAACGAATGACGGGATAATTACTTCGTGGTATACTGTAATTATAATTCGGGGGAATATTCGGATATATAATATATAAAGAGATGAGATAACTTGGGAGGATGTAAGCATGACAGATGCAGAACAGAGAGAGGCTGCCCGCCAGTTTGTGAACCGATGGATAGGAAAGGGAAAAGAAGATGAAGATGGGCGTTCCTATTGGATTGATCTTTTATCAAATGTTTTGGGAATGGATAATATTACGGAACGCCTCAATTTTGAAAAAAAAGTAGTGGTAGATGGCAATACAAAACGTATTGATGTGTATATTCCTGAGACGAGAGTAATTATTGAGCAAAAAAGCTTAGGTAAAGCATTGGATCATAAAATCCGTAATTCGGGAGAAATTAATCTTACACCATTTGAACAAGCTGACAGATATAATAGTAAGCTGACTTTTGATGAAAGAGCCAGATGGATTGTAACATCCAATTTTGCAGAAATCTGGATTTACGATATGAATCAGAAACAACCAGAACCAACAAAAATTGCCTTGGATGAATTACAGAGCAAATATCCTCTTTTGGATTTTTTGATCAAAAAAGAAGTAAAAACTATTTCTCATGAAATGGAAGTTTCCATAAAAGCAGGTGATATTGTAGGGCTTATCTATGATGCGTTTTTAAAACAGTATCGAATCCCTGATATAAAAGAAAAGGATGAAACACCAGCGCAAAAAGAAAAAAGAGAACATAAATTGAAAAGCCTAAATGCACTTTGTGTGCGGATTGTTTTCTGCCTTTATGCTGAAGATGCCGGTATTTTGGGAAAGAGAAATATGTTCCATGATTTTTTGGCGGCATATGAAGTAAAAGATTGCCGGAGAGCATTGATAGAATTATTTAAGATTTTGGATACGCCTGTAGCTGAGAGAGATGAGTATTTAGAAGATGATCTTGCTCAGTTCCCGTATGTAAATGGAGGACTGTTTGCAGATGAATCAATTGAAATACCACAATTTACAGAAGAAATCAAAGAGCTACTTCTTACAAAAGCATCAGAAGACTTTAACTGGAGAGAAATTTCTCCAACTATATTTGGTGCAGTATTTGAATCTACACTGAATCCGGAAACCAGACGTTCCGGTGGAATGCATTATACGTCTATAGAGAATATTCATAAAGTGATTGATCCACTCTTTTTGGAAGACTTGCAAAATGAATTTAATGACATTCAACGGATTTTGGTAAAACGAACCAGAGACAGGAAGCTGGACGAGTTTCAAGATAAATTGGCTTCGCTCTCATTCCTCGATCCAGCCTGTGGCTCAGGAAATTTCCTTACGGAAACCTATTTGTCGCTTCGCCGTTTGGAGAATAAAGTAATACGAGAAAAAGTTAACGGACAAATGACATTGGGGGAAGTAACCAATCCAATTAAAGTTTCAATTCAACAGTTTTATGGAATAGAAATCAATGATTTTGCGGCTACTGTTGCAAAAACAGCTTTATGGATTGCAGAATCTCAGATGTTAGAGGAGACAAAGAGTATTATTTATGGCTTTAACGACGATTTCCTTCCGCTGAAAACATATGTAAATATTACTGAGGGAAATGCATTAAGGGTTGATTGGAATGACGTTATTCCTGTAAATCAGTTATCTTATATCATGGGAAATCCACCTTTTGTCGGCGCAAGGTGGATGAGCAAAGCGCAAAAAAAAGATATGGAGTTAGTATTCCAGGGAATAAAGGATTTTGGGAACCTGGATTTTGTAACTGCGTGGTATAAAAAAGCAAGTGATTATATTCAGAATACAAATGTATTTGTTGCTTTTGTTTCAACCAACACCATTACGCAAGGTGAGCAGCCGGCAATATTTTGGAAACCATTGTTCGATATGGGAATACATATTAATTATGCTTATAGAACATTTCAATGGGATAGTGAAGCAAATTTAAAGGCGCATGTTCATTGTGTTATTGTAGGATTCAGCTATGCGGCAAGCAACAAGAAAAAGCTTATCTATGAGGCAAATGGTGACTTTAAAATTGCTCGAAATATTAATGCATATTTAATTGATTCAGATGATATTTTTGTGGGTAGGAGAAAACATCCTCTTTGTGACGTCCCGGAAATAGGCATAGGAAATAAGCCGATAGACGGGGGTTATTATTTATTTGATAAAGAAGAAATGGAAGAATTTATTCAACAAGAACCGAAATCAAAGCAGTATTTCCACCCATGGTATGGTGCAAGAGAATTTATCAATCAAAATCCCAGATATTGTTTATATTTAGGTGATTGTTCTCCAAAAGAACTTAGAGAAATGCCAGAATGTATGAAAAGAGTCAATGCTGTGAGAGAGTATCGACTTCAAAGTACCAGTGCAGGGACACGTAAAATAGCTGATGTACCTACAAGATTCCATGTATCAAATTTCCCCAAGGGAAGTTACATTGTAATACCTCAAGTTTCCTCGGAAAGAAGGAGGTATATACCAATGGGATATATGGATGAGAGTGTGCTATGTAGTGATAAGGTGAGAATAATGCCAATGGGAACTTTATATCATTTTGGCGTGCTTGAATCTAATGTACATATGGCATGGATGCGAGCAATATGCGGTAGACTGAAAAGTGATTATAGTTATACCGTAAATCATGTTTATAATAATTTCCCTTGGCCTAAGTTATCAGAAAAACAAAAACAAAGAATAGAACAAACTGCGCAGGGAATTTTGGATGCAAGATCATTATTTCCATATAACAGCCTCGCAGATTTATATGATCCATTAACTATGCCACCCGAACTTAGAAGAGCTCATATGATGAATGATAAAGCAGTCATGGACGCGTATGGTTTCAGTACAAAAATGACAGAAGAAGATTGTGTATCAGAATTAATGAAATTATATAAGAAAATGTCATAAGCATTGAGAAAAGTGAATAATATGAAAACCAAAATGACTAAAATATTGGTCCAATGGACGCATACCGTTGATATCATCTGTGTCCCGGAATGCATCGCAGATGATATCAATAAATATCAAGATGAGTTTCTTACCTATGTGAATGGAGTCTCCTTTGATGAAAAGTTAGATGGAACTGTTTTCGGTATCACAAATTTTGTGGATTATATAAATCAGTATGTGTTAGAAGAGAAAAATCAGAAAGCATATGTTCAATGTGAAGATTTTGTACCGAACAGCATCCGGCAGAAAAAGGAAATGAAGGGTATGAAAAAAATTTATTTTTAAAATGAAGAACAAACGAAACAATAACCCAGATAATCGTTCTCTTTGACCATCTACTCAAATAATTAATTAAAACCAGGCACACCATATACATCCGGCGTCTACCCATGAGCTGCCGATAATTGGGAAAACCAGGCTACTTCCTTATATATATCCACGTGTACGCCTTTGCGACGCAGCTGTACGCAGAATGACGGATGTTAGTCCGTCAGGCTCGTACAGGTGCTGGGAGCAATGCGCGAACACGGGATATATATATGAAGTCTGGTTTCCAAAAATTATCAAGCTCCTCTCACAACTCCAAATACTGAATCATCCCCGGCCCTAAATCCTCCGTCGGACGGGCAATGAATCCATGACTTTGATAGAACTCCTCCCTTCCCTTGGCGCACATCAAATCAAACATCATGGTGGTTCCTTCAAAACCGATGTTGATAACAAATCGCTTCAGCGCCTCCAAAATCAGGCCGCCAATTCCTTCCCCCTGTACCTCCGGGCGGATGATCAAATCCTGCACATAACAGATAATGGCGCCGTCTCCGACGATACGTCCCATGCCCACCGCCTTGCCGTCCTTGTATGCCACCAGGGTATAGAGGCTGTTATCCAGACCCCTCCTTGCCTGATCCCGGCTCAGCTTGCGAAAATGTACTGCCTCTCTCAGTTCCATATAAGTATCAATATCCAAACGGTCCTCTACCAGATGTATCATGATGTGCTGCCCTGCCTTACTATCGTTTTGATTTCTTCTTCTCCCAGCGGAGCCTCCTTCTCAAATGCCGCTGCCGCCGCCCTTTTTAAGATACTCCTCCGGTCAGCCTCCATCGGAACATGCTCCTGTACATATGACCGCAGTTTACCCATCTGCACAGCAATCTCTGCATAGCTGTCGGGAATCACCTTTTCTATCTCCTTCCGAATCTGAGAGGACAGGATAGGACTCTTGCCTCCCGTGTTGATGCCGATGCTGATGTCTCCTTTTTTCACCAGCGCCGGGAACAAAAAAGTACCCTCCTCCGGGGCGTCCGCCACGTTGACCGGAATCCCCCGCTCCCGGCAAAGCATGGCCGCCCGGTGGTTTGCCTGTCTGTCGCCAGTGGCTACAACGACCAGAGCCGCCGAATCCAGCTGCTGCTCCGACAGTTCCCCTTCATGCAGGCTGTCCGGAGGCAGCAGCTGGCGCAGCGCCCCGCAGATTTCCTTCCCGACAACCTGGACATCGGCACCATAGCGCAGCAGGCCTTCTACTTTGCGAAGTGCCACCTTTCCACCGCCGATGACCAGGCATTTTTTCTGTTCAATTTCGATAAATATGGGAAAATGCGCCATATTGCTTCTCTCCTTTGATTCGCAGAACAAAACTATCTTATTTTTCAATCCCCACCCGGGAACTTAATCCTCTGTCAAACGGATGCTTTCTCTTACAAATTTCAGAAACATAGTCCGCCTGTTCTATCAGTGTCTCAGAAGGATTCCGTCCACTCATGACCACTTCCAGATGCCCCGGCCTGTTTTGCAGACATTCCAGCACCTTCTCCTCGGTGAGCAATCCCATGGACATGGCATAGACACTCTCATCCATAACCAGCATATCATAATCTTTCGCCTTTTCAAAAAGCCTCTCCAGCATGGCATCGTTTTGCTCATGAAGTGCCTGTAGCTCCTCCTCATTCATCCGAAAGGTGAACTTCTCCATGCCCGGCCCCGGAACTACCGTGACGTTGGAAAGCCCTTCGATAATCTTTCGCTCACTGGAATCATTGCCTTTTAAAAACTGGTGAAGAAGCACCTTCTTTCCGGCTCCCGCCGCCCGTACTGTCAGTCCCATGACACAGGTGGTCTTTCCTTTTCCGTCACCGCAGTAAATATGCACGCATCCTTCTTTGGAGACATCGTCTTTTCGTCCTCCGCATCCGACGGCATCCTCCTCTTTTTCAGAAGCTCCGGCGTTTTCGGAAGTTTGTGCAGCCTGCCCTTTTTCCGATGTCACATTCAAATCGGAGATTCGTCCGGTATCATCAAAACATTGGGATGCTCGCTCTTTTCCCGGCAAACGTTCTATTCCCAAAATATCGTAAATTTTCTCCACGTCCAGATGGCTGCGAACCAAATCCGCCAGCTTATTGTACTGAATTTCTTTATATTCCGCCACGCTGAGATGATGTTCTCCCGGGACGATGCCTTTCTCCCTCATCATATCATGGACAAGCCCAAACAGCAGCTCTTCATTGTCAAAAATCCCGTGGAGATAACTGCCCCAGATGCGCCCGTCCGCCGTCATGTAGGCATCCGTCCTTCCATCTTCCAGCTCAATCATCGGCACTGCGCCGCCCAGATTGGCGGTGACGCCCATGTGAATCTCGTAGCCTTCCACCTGACGATTTTCCAGACCATATAGATTTTGTTCTTCCCGGATATTTCCTCGGATTCTTGTTCTTGTCTTTCCTCCCTGAAATACGGTAGACGTATCCAACAGCCCCAGCCCTCTCATACTCCCGCCATGCTCCACATAATCCGGGTCGTGAAGTTCTTTCCCGAGCAACTGAAAACCGCCGCAGATGCCGATGATCCTCTTTCCTTTTCCGGCTGCCCGAAGAAGCACGCCCTCCAGCCCGCTCTCGATCAGCCATTCCATATCTGCCATGGTATTTTTCGTCCCCGGCAGCAAAATCAAATCCGGATCCTGAAGCTCTTTTTTGTCGGTAACATAGCGAAGAGATACGCCGTCAATTAACTCAAATACACTAAAATCCGTAAAATTAGAAATATGGGGCAGACGAATCACCGCCACATCCAGCCCCTCAGTAAAGGTGCGCTGATTCAGACGGTCAGAAAGGCTGTCTTCATCATCCACGTCAATTTTTTCCATGGGCAACACTCCAAGAACCGGCTTGTCGGTCAACTCTTCCAGCATTTTTAACCCTGGCTTTAAAATCTCCACATCCCCCCGGAATTTATTAATCACCACGCCGCAGAATCTGTCCTGATCTTCCTTCGGCAAAAGCTTGATGGTGCCGTAAGCGGAGGCAAACACGCCGCCCCGGTCAATGTCCGCCACCAAAATCACCGGTGCGCCCGCCATCTTTGCCATTCCCATGTTGACAATATCATTTTCCGCCAGATTGATTTCCGCCGGAGATCCGGCACCCTCGATGACGATGATATCGTTTTCCTCCGCCAGATGATTGAAAGCCTTCATGACCTCCGGCGCCAGGGCATTCTTTTTCTCATAATATTCCTGTGCGCTCAGGTTATCATACACCTCACCGTTTACAATAACCTGAGAACCCATATCGCTGGTAGGCTTTAACAAAATCGGATTCATCCAGTGGGTCGGCTCTATCATGGCCGCCTCCGCCTGCATAGCCTGCGCCCGCCCGATTTCCAGCCCTTCCTTCGTAATATAAGAATTTAATGCCATATTTTGTGACTTGAACGGAGCCACCCGATAGCCATCCTGCTTAAACACCCGGCACAGCCCGGCAGTGACAAAGGTTTTTCCCGAGTTTGACATAGTTCCCTGCACCATGATTGCTTTTGCCATCTTCTTCTTCCCCCTTCTACTGTGATGCCTGCATTTTTCCCCATGATTTTTCGACTCCTAAAACGTCCTGCTCCACAGAAAGGACATCTCTCATGGCGTCCAACAGTTTTTTGTTTTCTTCATGAGACTTTACAGCCACCCGCCAATAATCCCCTTGCAAATTGACATAATTACTGCAATTGCGAATCATAATTCCTTTCTTTTCCAACCGGTCATCCAAATCAGTGATGCCCGGTGCGCGGAAAAAGAGATAGTTCGCCTGCCCGTCAAACAGCTTTACCGGCAGAGAGGAAAGCTCCTCTTTCATGAAGGCAAGCTCCTTCTCCACGGCCTCTACCACGGCCTTCTTGTAAGCAGGCTGGGCCAGAGCGGCCACCCCGGCGCACTGGGCAATGTGACTGACCGGCCAGGCCTGTCCCGCCCTGTTGATTTTTTCAATCACCGCCGGAGATGAACATAACAGATAGCCCAGACGGACACCCGGTATGGCGTACAGCTTCGTAAAGGATTTCAAAATCATGAGATTGGAAAACTCTCCGAGCCATGGTTTCACCGTATATTCTGACTCTCTGCGACACATTTCCAAAAAACATTCATCTACCATTACCATCGCACCGTATTGTCTCGCCCTTTTTAGAACTTCCACAATCTGTTCCCGCCCGGTCAGCAGGCCGGTGGGATTGTTCGGGTTGCACAGCACGACCAAATCTATCTCGCCGTTTATTCTTTCTGCCAAATCCGCCGGAACCTTCATGTCCCTCCCCATCGGCACATAGACCATCTCCGCTCCCGCCGCCGTCATCGCCTCCTCGTATTCCACAAAAGCAGGAACAGGCAGCAGTACTTTTTTCGGAGTTAACCCAAAGGCCAGCCGGTAGAGCAAATCCGCTCCACCGTTGCCACAAGCTATCCAGTCTGCTCTCACATGATCCTGGCGGGAGATGGATTCCCGCAGAGCAGTACATTCCGGATCCGGATAGTTCACAGTTCCTTCGATGGCCGCCGTCATCGCCTTTTTGATGTGGGAGGGCAGTCCGAGAGGGCTGATATTGGCAGAAAAATCTAAAATGTTCTCCTCCGCCATCCCCAGCTCTCTCGCTTTTTTATAAATGTTGCCGCCATGTACATTTCTTTTCATGTTCCTCAACCCTCGTTACATTTTTTATTTTATATTGCCATCCGACAGTTACTGATACTTCACATCCCCGGGCAAACGACAATTGATAACTCCCATCAATGATAAGCATCCATCTATAAATCTCATCTACCCAACAGCCATGCCGCCCCAAAGCGCACACAACAGCACGCCAGCAGCGTCAGCACGGCACTGACATAAAGGAGCTGGTTGGTGCGGCGAATGTCCTCGTACTCCACCGGGCGGATGTCATCGCCGATGGTCGGTTTCACCACAGGTTTTCCAAAATAATTGTGGGTGCCTCCCAGCCGGATGTGCAGCGCTCCCGCCGCCACCGCCTCGGTCTGGGCGCTGTTCGGACTTAAATGATTGAACCGATCTCTGCAAAAAATGTTCCACGCTCCTCTTGCATCAAATTTCAGCAGCGCTGCGGCCAGTACCATCATCACCGCCGCCAGCCTCGCCGGAATAAAATTACAGATATCATCCAGCTTCGCTGAGGCATAACCGATGTGCAGCAGTTCCTCATTTCGATAAGCTACCATGGAATCCAGAGTGTTGACCGCCTTGTAGGCAAACCCCAGAGGGGCACCTCCCAGTGCGATGAAAAACAGAGGGGCGATGACGCCGTCCGCCGTATTTTCTGCAATGGTCTCCACGTCAGCTTTTGCCACTTCGCTCTCCGTCAGCTCCTGAGTATCCCGTCCCACCAGATAGGAAATCTCTCTTCTGGCGCCGGCCAGATCTCCTTCCTTCAGCCGGGCGTACACTTTCATGGACTCTTTTTTCAAACTTTTGGTGGCCAGAATCTGATAGATGAAGAAAGCCTCCAGCCCGAACCGAAAAGACGGATGTACTCGCCCTGCGGCCGCCAAAATCCCCCACACCGTCAGGAAAGTGCCAGAGACAATGAGCGCCGTCAGCACAAAACCGGCCGCAACCTCCGCCTTTTCCCTGCGGGGAAGTTCCCTCTTTTTCGCCTCCTGCCAGGAGCAGCCATACAGCAGCCTTTGCAAACCTTTTTTTATTTTTTCAATAAACCAGCCGATAATCTGAACCGGGTGAATAAGACCGTGGGGATCTCCCAAAATCAAATCCACCGCAAATCCCAGAAGCATGGCATACACTGTTTTCATTTTTTCTCCCCTTGCCCCCGATAGGCTTATCCACAGTTTTTTATTCGCAAGTCCCTTTATATTCTTCCGCCAGGCGGACGAAGGACTCCGCCACCTGCGGACAATTATGGAAATAAAGGTGAGGATATCCGGCGAGCAAATTACCCACGGAATACACGCCCTGCCAGTTCCGCCCCGTCGTTTTGGACATCAGGCAGACATCTCCCCTCTCTGCCGCCTTGGAATAATGGAACTCATGCGCTCTGATTTTCGTACCTTTTTTGAAAAACGGTGTATCTTTTAGCGCCTCCATCGTCACATAGCCAAACTCCCCGGAAAGTTTCCGGGTCATCTCCACATCCGTCGGCACCAGCCCCAGCATGGGCACGGAGGTTCCGTCGGTCTCAATGAGATTTTCACAGGTGTACATAAAGCCGCCGCACTCCGCAAGAATCGGCATGCCACTCTCCGCCGCCTGATGAATGGAAGCTTTCATGGAGAGATTTTCCGACAGTTCTTTCCGATAAGTTTCCGGATACCCGCCGCCTATATAAATCCCACTCACATCCTCCGGAAGTCTCTCGTCCTCCACCGGGCTAAAATACACAAGATCTGCCCCTTTTTCTCGAAGAATATCCAGATTCTGAGCATAATAAAAACAAAATGCCTTATCCCATGCCACGGCAATTTTTATCCGTTCCTTCTGTCCTTTTTCTTTTTGTATTTCCTTTTCCATTTTATCCGGAAGTGCCGGGGCCTCCCGGCCGATTTTCATGAGTAAATCTAAGTCAATGCTTTCCTCGGCCATCTTGCCCAGCAGGGAAATCACCTCATCCAGGTTCTCAATCTCTGCCGCCGTCATCAGCCCCAGATGACGACTTCCGATATGTGCGTCTTTATTTTCGGGAAAATATCCTACTACCAGGATACCAAGTTCCTCCTCAATCAACGGTTTCATTCTCTCATACATAGGACGGGAACAGCGGTTTAAAATCACGCCTCTCACCGGATTGTCCCGGTACTCTGCAAGCCCCTTGATGAGCGGGATCATAGTGTGGGACATTCCCTTCCCGTTGATGATGAGAATGGTCGGCGTCTTCGTCTCCTCAGAGACGGTGTAAGTGCTTTTTTCACAGGTTACGCCAACGCCGTCATAATAGCCCATGACCCCCTCCGCCACGGAAAACTCCACCTGACGGCTATCCTTCGCCACCAGGCTCCGAAGCTCCTCTCCCGTGGAAAAGAACGGGTCCAGATTCCGGCAGTCCCGCCCGGTGATATGTCCGTGCAGCATAGGATCAATATAATCGGGGCCACACTTATAAGACTGTATCTTCACACCCCGGTCAGTCAACGCCTTTAAAATGCCGCAGGTGACGCTGGTCTTGCCGCATCCACTATTTGCACCTGCCAAAAGAACCCTCGGCATCTTCGGTGCCGGACGGCGAATGAGAAGAAAGTCAATGCCCGCCCGACGGCAGGCCTCTACCTTCACATCCACACCGCCGGTTTTGCCGCTGTCCTTGGATACCATGACAGAAGCCTTGGTCTCCCGGATGAGACGCAGATTATCCTCCACCGTAAAAGGCGGCATTTTCCCGAACACATGTTCGTCCGGATAGCCGGCCTTCCGACAGCCTTCCAGGGAGGACTCATTATCCAAAACCCGGATAAACAAACGCTCTCTGGCATCTTTCACCCGCTCCATGTAAAGAGAGGCAGTGTTTACGCCTGTCGTCAGAAGCACATTGCCGTCCCTCTCATTCAGCCATGCCGCCGCCTCCCCGGCATCCGCCACGGAGAACAGCCTCTCATAATCATAAGTCAGCTCTTGCCTTTCATAACGCTCATAGGGAATTTGAAGACGGGCCGCAGCCGCCCTCACCGTCTCCGTCACAATGCGGGCAAAGGGATGGGTGGCGTCCACAATTTTGCCACAGGGATTTTCAGTAAAAAGCTTCACAAACCCATCCTCATCCAATCTGCCGGCGTGGATGTCAATGTCATAATCCGCAAGCATCTCCGCTCCCAGCTTCGTGGCGACGCAGGCCAATATTTTTTTCTTTTCTTTCAATTGCCGCACGATAACCTCCCGGGATTCCGTCGTGCCGGCAATGACAATCACATCATATTTCATTTCGTTTACCGCTCAGACTTAATAATCATCGTCGTAAAATAGCCATAAGTTTTATCCGGCATCAATGGACCTACATATTCTCCTTCCAGTCCCACGTTGCTGACGATGATCGCATTGTCTTCCATGCCTCTCGCCTTCAAGATCTCGTACACATCCTTCACATGACTGCCTGCCTTCATAATAACAAGATTGTCAAAGGTATCCAGAGCCTTTTCTACCTGATCCAGTCCCTTTAAAGAAGGAATCACTCCAAAACCTTCTTTTCCTTCCACGAGGGAGATGGATGCCTTGCTGGCTCCGGCACAAAAAGACGGGATGCCCGCCACCATCTCCACCTCGTATCCGGCTTCGGCGAGGCGTTTATGTACATAGGAATATGTGCTGTAAATGGACACGTCGCCCAACACGGGCATCACGATATTTTTTCCGGCATCCAGATATTTCATCAACTCTTCGGCGGCTGCCTCACGACACGCTTCTCTCTTTGCTTTGTCCTTATCCATCTTAAAAAGAACTCGAAGCACCTTTTCCTCCGGAATGGCCACAGCACCTCTGGCAATGTTTAACGCCACGCTCTCCTCCTCTGCCTCTTTCACCGGAACAGCCACCACATCTGCCTTTTCCAGCAGACGGCAGGCTTTCAGCGTCATAAGCTCCGCATCTCCCGGGCCAATGCCCACGCCGTAAATCTTGCCTTTCTTTGCCGCACCCGGAAGCTGCTTTGCATTTTTTAAATGCTCCACATACATGTTGGCGACGGCGTCCAGTTCACCCATCCCTTTCAGGAGCACTTTCGTCTCAAATCCTTCTGCTTTTAAAATGGAATCCCAGGAATCTGCATCTTCTCCCGCCAAATCATTTCTGGCGTGATCTCCCGCCACGATCATCAGCGGAATCAGCGTCACCTTTTTGATGTTTCGCTTTTTCATGCGGTCTATCACATAATCCAGTCCCGGAAAACCTTCCACGGTACCGACATATGTATTTTCATAACCAAGATACCGCATCATATTCTCAAACTGGCTGTAAGCGCTGTTGGAATAATGCTCCGTGCCGTGACCCATGAGTACATAGGCCTCGTCCTTCGGCAGAGGTGCTTCCACCTCCCCTATCATAATCTCACACGCTTTCCGATAATCCTCCTCCTCTGTCAGAAGTGGTTTTCCTACCCGGATAACCGGAATCTTATCCCGGTAGGCTTCCAGCATGCGAATCATCTTTTCATACTCCACCCCGTTGATAATGTGGGTCGGCTGACACAGTACTTCATCATATCCCTGCTCTACCAGTTTTTTCATCACATCATCGGGATTGTCTATGACGATATCTCTCGTCCGCTTCAGCTTTCGGATAATCATTCCTGAGGTAAAAGCACGATAAAAATCGTAATCAGGAAATTCTCTTTTGCAGGTTTCTTCTATATTGATAATGGCCGGCATTGCCACGCCAAAACTCGTTCCAAAGCTTACTACCATCAACGCTTTTTTGCTCATTATGTTCTCCTTCCCTGTAACATAGGAGTTTCACACAGTTCCCGTAAAAATCATCACCGGATTGTTGGTGTCCAAAATGTGGTAGCCGCCAATTTTCCGGCCTCTTCCCACCGTCGCCTGAATCACGTCATAATCGGCATCGTACTTTGCCAGAGTTTCCCCCGCCTCGGCGATGGTCTCCAGCGTCACCGCCGATATTGTCACCGGAATTTTTTTCTCAAAGGCTGCAATCGTCTCCAAAATCTGTTTTAACTTTCCTCCGCTGCCGCCGATAAATACTTTATCCGGCGCCGGAAGCTTCTTCACTTCCTCCTCTGCATCGCCGTGATGAACCGTGAGGTGGTTCGTTCCAAACTTTTCTTTATTTTTCTGTATCAGAGCCACTGCCGCCTCATCCCTCTCCACGCTGTGTACCGCTCCAAAAGGAACCTGCCTGGCGCACTCTATTGAGACAGATCCGGTGCCCGCCCCGATATCCCAGACCACGTCTGCCGGATGCAGCTTCATTTTATGAAGAATGAGAACACGAATCTCCTCTTTCGTCATCGGCGTCCTTCCCCGCTCAAAATCTTCATCAGACAAAAAGCGAGGACGAAGAATTTTTTTAGGATGCGGGTTCTTTATCATGGCAACGCAAAGAGAAGGGAATTCTTTGTCCGCCATCTCCTCCGGGCTGCCGGATACCAGCATCTCATCTTCATAGGACAGATTCGCCCCTGCAAACACCGTCACATGGGACAGGCCATATTCCATCATGATGCGGCTAAGCCATGCCGGCCCCTGCTCCTTGCTGCAAAGGAAAAATACTTTTTCGTTCTCTGTCACGTCAAGAGCAATGGAACCTGCCGGACGGCTTCTGCCATGGACGCTCAGCAGCAGGGCATCCTCCATAGTCTCTCCAAAAGCCGCCCCCATCATTTGCATGGACCCGATGCCCGGAATTACCTCCATCTCCCAGTCCTCACTGCAAGAATTTTGTAAAATCGTTTTATATAGACTGTACATCAGCGGATCTCCACTGACCACCAAAGCAACTGTCTTTTTCTCCAGCAACAGATTCCCGATGAGAAAAAAGGTATCCTTCAACTTCCCCATGGGCACAAACTCTGCCTCCGTCTGGCCGCAGGCCTCCCGCAACATCGGCAGGATTCTTTGTGCGGCAATGACAGTGTGGGCCTCCTGCATTTTCCTCTTTGCCACAGGCATAAAATAATCGGCACTCCCCGGCCCGATGCCTATGATTGTCAACCGACTCATGTCAAACCTCCCTCAGACACGTCTTTGCCAGCACCTTGTCCGCATTATGGCTTTTTGCCAGAACCTCATTGTTTCCATCGAGGAAAATCACGCCGACCTCCGCCATCTCATGAGCGGTTTTCCGGCAATATTCTGACGCCTTATCCGCCATGTCTTCCCAGATGGCATTCAGGCCTTCCTCCTCCACGATCTCCATCGCCTTTTTCGTAGTAAGACAGCTGTAAATCCTCCGAATCACGTCCACAGAAGCGCCGTGCAAAGCTGCATGGGTGCAAATCGTCTCTATCCTTCCATCAGAAATATGACTGTGGGTATGCATGCTTCCCGAGGCAACCTTCACCAGCTTGCCCACGAAGCCACCGATTAAAATATCCGTAAATCCTCGCTCCACTGCTTCCTCAATCATAAATCCTATATAGTTACTCACCTGGAAAATACAGCAAAACTCCCCGTACAATTTTTTCATGGTATTTTCTCCTGTAGCTCCCAGCACAAATAAAATTGACTTATGTCCCTGGTTGGCGTACATATCAAGCTCCGCCAGCAAAGAATCCTTCATGGCCTCCTCGCTCATGGGACGCACGATTCCCGTCGTGCCGAGGATAGACAGCCCATCCTTGATGCCAAGGCGCGGATTGAAGGTCTTTTTCGTCAACAGCTCTCCTCCCGGAACAGAGACCGTGACGATGGCGCCTCTCTCCCCGATAATCCCCCGCAGAGCTTTGGTTGCCATCTCTCTTGGCACCGGGTTGATGGCAGGCTCTCCCACAGGTACTTTCAGCCCTTCCTGAGTGACCGTGCCGACGCCCTCGCCTCCCACAAAGGAAATCTCACCCTTGCCTTCCAGAAGTTCCACCGTCGTAATAATCTCACTGCCGTCGGTGACATCCGGGTCGTCCCCCGCGTCCTTCACAATGCCGCAGGTACCCGGCCGTTTCGGATTTACATCCAGATATAACGTTTTTCCAATGGGCGTGTCCACCCGCACCACATCCGGGCATTTTCCCGTCGTCAGCCAAAGAGCTGCCGCCGCCGCCCCTCCCGTCATGCAGGAACCGGTGGAAACCCCTTCTCTTAGCTTCTTCATGACTGATACAGCATCGCATTGCAGATAGTTGCCGCAATGTTACTGCCGCCCTTTCTTCCTTTAGGAACGATAAATGGCACGTTCGTCTCCATAATCAGCTCCTTGGATTCCACCACATTGACAAATCCCACCGGGGCTCCGATAATCAATGCCGGCCGAATCGTTCCCTCCTGAATCATCTCGTAAAGACGAATGAGGGCAGTCGGTGCATTTCCGATGGCAAAAATCACTTCCCCCGGCAGCTTCGCCCCTCTTTCCATACAGATGGCGGCTCTGGTGCATCCTCTCTCCTTTGCCTCCTTCGCCACGTCTTCATCGCTCATGAAGCAATGCGCTTCTCCTCCGTAGGATGCCAGGCGTTTTTTATTGATGCCCGACCAGGCCATCCTGGTGTCCGTGACAATGTGTGCGCCTCTTCTCAATGCCTCCACGCCAATCTGCGCCGCATTTTCAGAAAAACACAGATTGTCTGCATATTCAAAATCTGCAGAAGTATGGATGCACCGTTTCACAATGGAAAATTCCGGTTCCGGCCAGGTTCTCCCATTTAATTCACCGGTGATGATTTCCATACTACGGTTTTCGATGTCTTCCGGTTTTACGATCTTAATTTTATCTAACATAATTCCTCCTTCTTCTATATATAATGTATGATTTTCTGTCATCGGAAGGAGTTTCCGACAATCGTCAAAAGCTGGCGAGATCGTCACTCCAATTCTTCATAAGTACCAAAATTGGTCTGCTCGAAACTCGGCAGTTCCCAGTAGGCCTTGAAAGCATACTCCACGATGGTAAATCCCATGACGGCACCCGTCCCCTCGCCAAGGCACATGTTGGCGAAAATATACGGTTCCTTGCCCAGAGCGTCCATGACCATCTTGCCCGCCGGCTCGTTGGAACAGTGGGACGGAAACAGATAGGGGTCACACTCCGGCACCATCCGCACCGCCAGAAGAGCCGCCACAGAGGAAATGAATCCATCAATAAAAATCGGAATCCGGCAGGCCGCCGCTCCGATGAAACATCCCACCAGCCCGGCGATATCCAGACCTCCCACCTTAGACAATACGTCCAGCGGGTCAGAGGCATCCACCCGGTTTCGCTCGATGCTCTGTCGGATGACGTCAATTTTATGCTCCAAATCCCGACTGCTCAGCCCGGCTCCCTTCCCGGTCACCTTTTCCACCGGCTGATTAAGAAGAACGGAGCAGACGGCACTGCTGGTAGTAGTATTTCCGATGCCCATCTCCCCGGTGGCCAACAGGCGGTATCCTTTCGCACTCAGTTCTTCCACGACCGAAATTCCGGCTTCTATGGCGCAGAGCGCTTCCTCCCGGCTCATGGCAGGCCCTGCCGCCATGTTGTCGGTACCATATTTCACCTTGCGGTTCCACACGCCCGGATTATCACAATCGGAGGCAATACCGATGTCCACCGGTATGACATCCGCTCCGCTCACGGAGGACAAGATACAGATGGTCGCATTGCGTTTCGTCATATTTTCGGTGACAATCTTCGTCACCTCCTGCCCAGTCTGAGTAACCCCCTCGACCACCACGCCGTTGTCCGCCGCCATGACGATGACTGCCTTCTTTCCGGGATGAGGATTTTTGTCCCCGTAGATTCCGGCAAAAGACGTCACCATTTCTTCCAATCGTCCCAGACTGTAAAGCGGCTTGCCCAGAGTGTTCCATCGGGCACGGGTGTAAGCCATCGCCTCCTCATCCAGAGGTTTTATCTTTTTTATCGCTTCTTGCAGTGTCATTTTCATTCTCCCTTACGTCTATCATGGGCTTCTCCCACTATATCAGGTTAAATTACCGGATACCACCCCATCGGGAATCCGGCGAATTTCGTAATCATTAAAACGAGGAGCAAAAGCATGATTTCTGACAGCTCGCTGGCCGCTCCCATGACGTCTCCCGTGATGCCGCCGATTTTTCCGGTGATATAGCGGCGAAACATCCATGCCAGGAAAAACAAGACGGCGAACATGACAATTCCCCAGAAAGAGAATGCCACGGTCATGGCGCACACTCCCAAAATCATGGTGCCAATGACCGTGCCCAGAGAAACCGTCCCCACATAGATGCCGATGCCTTTTTCTCTCGGATATACCGCCTTATAAACAACAGCACCCTGAATCATCTTTCCCGCCACCGGCATCATAAGAATCATCACCCAGGTATTCTCACAGCTCATCAGACCGGCGAACTTCATAAGAATATCAAAACACATGGCAATGCCTCCGTTGGTTCCGATGCGGCTGTCCTTCATGATTTCCAGCATCCGCTCTTTCGTTCTCGCAGAATAAATGCCGTCAGCAGTATCACAAAGACCGTCCAGATGAAACGCTCCCGTCACAAAGAAGTTGGCAAGCAGGGCAAAGAGGATTCCGATCATCTCCGGAAAAATCTGTACCGCCAGCAGGTAGACGGTCACATCCACCAGCCCGATGATCAGACCCACCACCGGATAATATAAAAAGCCTTTGTGCATATCCTCGTCTTTCACCTCGCCCAAATCTACCGTCACCGGGATTCTGGTCATAAACCCCAGCGTCAGCAGGAACCGTTTCCACTGCGTCTTCATGCCTTCGCCTCGCTCTCTGCTACGTCCTCTTTGATAGCGTCCACAACGCCCTGGGCCGTATACACGGTGGCGGTGCGAGTCACACAAAGTCCCCGTCGTCCCGCCGTCCCGGTGGTCACCGGGCCAATGCTGATATATTTTCCTCTGACCTCATCCAAATCATCCACCATGGACACGAAAGCGTTCACGGCGCTGGAACTGGCAAAAGTGATGTAATCCACATTTTTTATCAGCCGGGAAAGTTCGTCGGCCTTTCGTTCATCTACCACGGTGTGATACAAAGAAACGCAGGTGTGAGCGATACCGGCTTCCTCCAATGCCGCCGGCAGCACCTCATTGGCTTCCTCGGCACGAAGCAGCAACACCTTATCTTTCTCTTTCATCAGCGGCACCAGGGAGCTGGCCATATCTCGGGAAGAGTAGGCTGTCGGAACGAAGTCACTGTAAATGCCGTAATCTTCCAGCGTCTTTTTCGTGCCGTCTCCGATGACGGCGAAGTGGATTCCCTGTAAATCCCGAATATCCTTTCGCATGGCCTTCCACTTTTCAAAGAAACAATGAACGCCATTGCTACTGGTCAGCACAATCCAGGAATAGGAAGAAAGTTCCGCCATGGCTTTATCAAACTCCGGCGTATCCATCACTTCCGTGCGAATGAGGCTAAAGGAGATGGCCTCGGCTCCCTCCTCCTTGAGCAGAGGAGAAAGACGCTCTACCATGGAACGACTCCCGGTGACAAGCACTCTTTGCCCTGACAGCGGTTTCCCGCCATACCAGTTTAAAGTTTCATGCAGTCCCACCACGTCACCCACCACGGTAATGGCCGGTGTCTGTATGCCTTCCTGTCTTGCGACTTCCACGATGGTTTCCAGAGTTCCCACCGCTTTTTTTTGTCTCGCCGTAGTACCTTCCTGCAGTACACCCGCCGGCGTTTTCGGGTCTTTTCCGTTCCTTACCAGCTCCGCCACAATATTTGGCAAATTTTTCAGTCCCATGAGGAAAACCAAAGTGCCTTCCTCCCTTGCAAGTGTTTCGTAATCAAGGACGGTAGCCCCATTTTTGTGACTGCCTTCATGTCCGGTAATCACATGGAAGGAAGAGGCATACTCCCGGTGGGTTACCGGAATGCCACAGTAGGCCGGAACAGAATAAGAGGAGGAAATCCCCGGAACCACCGCAAAGTCCACACCGGCCTCCCGCAGCTGCTGTCCTTCTTCCCCGCCCCGTCCGAAAATGTACGGATCGCCGCCTTTTAAGCGGACTACAGTTTTCCCTTCCAGTGCCAAATCTATCAAAAGCTGGTTCGTCTCGTACTGTTTTAAATGATGGTGCGCTGCCCGCTTTCCTGCATAAATCAGCTCGGCATCGTCTCTCACCTCATTGAGAAGGGAGCTGGAAGCCAGACTGTCATAGACAACCACATCGGCCTCCCGCAGCACTTTCCACCCTTTTCTCGTCAACAAATCTTCATCTCCCGGCCCTGCGCCGACAAGATACACCATCCCTCGATTCACCGATCTCGCCATATCCTTTCCAAGCTGGCGGGCAGCAGACAATGGATTCTCCCCCGCCTCCGCTGACAGGACGGCTTTCTTCACATGAACACCGTCTTTTGCATACATGGCTCTCATAGAAAATCCATCCTCCGTCCTCGTGCAAAGAGCCGCCGCCGGCGCATTACAACTTCCGCCGATGGTAGTCAAAAAGGCTCTTTCCGCCTCCAGCAGGCAGGCGGCCTCCTCATCGTGAATGGCTCTAAGCATCTCTGCCATCTCTCCATCTTCCGTCCGGCTCTCCACCGCCAGGATGCCCTGGCCAGCCGCCGGCAAAAAGATCTCCGGATTCAGATATTCATAAAAAATACCCTCCTCCTGCTCACAGCCCAGGCGCTCCACTCCTGCTGCCGCCAGGATGATGCCGTCATACTGTCCTTCTCTTAACTTCCTCAGTCTCGTCTGTACATTTCCCCGAAGAAGCTTAATCTTCACCTGGGGATTGACTTCCTTAATCAAAAGTTCCCGGCGCAGAGAGCTGGTGCCGACGACGCTGCCCGGCGCCAGCTCGGCAAGCCGTCTCCCGTCGGTGGTCACAAAGGTATCTCTCACATCGGCCCTCGCCAGCACCGCACCGATACCCAGTCCTTCCGGGAACTCCATAGGCATATCCTTTGCACTGTGTACCGCAATGTCGATGGCTCCTGAAAGCAATTCCGCCTCCAGCTCTGCGGTAAACACCCCCTTTCCGCCAAAAGAGGTCAGGGAGCGGTCAAGAATCTGATCACCCCTGGTATCAATCTTTACGATGGAAATCTCCACCTCCGGAAATGCCCGCTCCAAAGCCGCCTTCACCAGCTCTGTCTGCACCAGGGCCAGAATACTTTTTCTCGTTCCGATTCTTATGGTTTTTCTCATAGCCGCCTCCTTCTAGTCAAGGCTGGCAAAACCGTATTTATCCTCGTAACCGCGAGGGGTAATCATTTTGCCGTTTTTTACATAAGTGTTAGAATTACCGATAATCACGATGCTGAACATGTCGATGGAGGCATTCTTCAGCTCTCCCAGCGTGGTGATACAGGAAGACTCTCCCGCCCGTCCCGCATGGCGCACCACTCCGGCCGGCGTATCGGCGCTCCTGTATTTCATCAGGATGTCCGCCGCCTTCTCCACATAATCCGCCCGCTTTTTGCTTTTTGGATTGTAAAGGCAAACGATAAAATCACCCTGTCCGGCGCAATCTACCCGCTTCATAATCAAATCAAAAGGCGTCATCAGATCACTTAAACTAATGATGGTAAAATCGTGCATCAAAGGCGCTCCCAAAATGGAGGCCGCCGCACTGGCCGCCGTCACACCGGGCACCGTCTCGATGTCCACATCCGCCTGTTTCTCGTTAGCAATTTCCAACAAAATACCCGCCATGCCGTAGATGCCACTGTCCCCGGAACTTACCATGGCCACCGTCTTCCCCTCAGAAGCCAGATCCACCGCAATACGACAGCGCTCCATCTCCTGCATCATCGGCGTCGCCATGTACTCCTTATCCGGAAAAAACTCCTTTAACATCTCCACATAAGTGGTATATCCGGTAATAATGTCTGCATTTTTTATCACATCAATGGCTTTTGCCGTCATATGCTCATAGCCGCCCGGTCCAAAACCGACTGCGTATAATTTTCCCATAATATTCCTATCCTCCTGCGTTTTTCTCTGACAGTCCCGTCATGCACCAGAAAAATGTTGCGACAAATCCTTTTTCTTTTAATGCCTCAGGCAACGGAAAAAGACTTCCAAATCCTCCGGGCTGTTATTTTCTCTCACCCAGTAAAACAGATGATCAAAGGCTTTTTCCACCCCTTTGTGCCCGGTCACCTTCATAAAGTTGTCCCGCACCTTCGCCATCACCGGCAGAGATTTCTGAAAGACCATCCACTGCTCAAATTGCAGCTCATATTCATGAAGAATGTCCGTGGCGGCCTCCGCCTCCTCCATTTTTTTCTGATTATTCTCTCTCGCAATCTTCGTAAAATCATCAATGTTATAGCAGACTGCTCCCGGCAGCGCCGCCGTCCTGGAATCAATGTCCATCGGCACGGCCAAATCCACAAACACCCTCGTCTTTTCCGTCACCAGCGCCTTTCTCAGTTTACTTCCGGTGACAGTGTAATGCGGACTGGCGGTGGCACTGATGATGACGTCCATGGCGTCCATATAATCATAGCGGTCTTCGTACTCTATCGAGAGGAAATTGTTCTGTCCGTGCTTCGTGCTTATCATCTTATTTCTCCGGGTGGTCACATAGACCTCCGCCTCCCCGAGAGACAAAATATTCATCAAAACGATACCTCCGATTTTGCCGGAGGCCCCGATGATTAACACCTTCTTATCTTTCAGGCTGCCGAGGGCCTCCTCGGCCACTTTCACGGCCAGCGTTGCCGTGGACACCGAGGTTCTTGATAAATCCGTGTCGGTCTTTACTTTTTTGGCACCGGTCACCGCCATGCGGAAAAAAGTGTTAAGGTACACACCGGTCGTCCCGATGTCTCTTGCCTGTTTGTGGGCGGTCTTCACCTGCCCAAGAATCTGATCCTCGCCGATGACCATGGAATCAAGCCCCGCCGCCACCTCAAACAGATGGCGCACTGCCTTTTTTCCGTGGAAGAACAAGACATATTTCTCAATATCCTCTTCTTCGGCAGCACCGGCACATTCCAAAAGCACGTCCTCCATCAGATTAAAAACAAGACTTTTGCTCTCCGACTCAGAATACACATACATTTCCGTGCGGTTGCAGGTGGCCAGCACCACGCACTCGGACACCTCCAAATGGTCCGTCATTTTCCGCATCATCTCTTCTTGCTGCTCCTTTGAAAATGCGAACATTTCCCGAATACGAAGCGGCGCAATCCTGTGACTGATACTGATTATCTGAATACCCATTTTTATTCCTTTGCTTTCCTGAATTCGTGTGTAAAAGTTTTATCGTAAAGCCTGGACAGCTCATAATCATCTCCCAGAAAATCGCCCACCACGGTGAGGGCAGTCTTGGTGATGCCCGCCTCCTTCACCTTCCCGGCGATGTTGGACAGATTGCCGATGACAATTTTCTGATCTTCCCAGGAAGCTTTGTACACCACGGCCACCGGCGTATCTTCCCTGTATTCTTCTTTCAGTGTGTCCGCCAGCTGTTCAATCATGCCGACACTCAGGAAAATAATCATAGTCGAATTATGCTTCGCCAGATCTCTCAATTTTTCTTTTGGAGGCATCGGGGTGCGCCCTTCCATCCTGGTTAGAATGACCGTCTGCGTAACTCCCGGAAGCGTATATTCCTTCCGAAGAGCCGCCGCCGTCGCCAAGAAGGAGCTGACCCCCGGAATCACCTCGTAGGCGATGCCCAGCCTGTCCAGCTCGTCCATCTGCTCCCTGTGGGCACCAAAAATCGCCGGGTCTCCGGTGTGGACTCTCGCCACGTCCAGCCCTCTCCCATCGGCGTCCTTCATCACCTCGATGACTTCCTCCAAAGTCATGGAGGCACTGTTATAAATCTTTGCGCCTTCTTTAGCTCCCGCCAGCACCTCTCTGTTTACGAGGGAGCCTGCGTAAATAATCACATCTGCCTCATCAATCAATCTTTTTCCTTTTAAGGTTAAAAGCTCCGGGTCCCCCGGACCCGCACCGATAAAATGTACCATGTTTTTTCTCCTTTGATTTCATATAAGGCTCTATTACGGTTTCGTTCTTTTCTCCGGCCATAGGCCTTCCAGACTATTTCAGTAAAACCTCGATAGTTCTATTGATATCTTCCTCAGAATGTGCGCCGGAAATAAACATGGCCTCAAACTGGGATGGAGCCACATAAATTCCGCTCTCCAACATCTCGTTAAAATACTTCGCATAGGCATCTGTATCAGAGGAAGTCGCCCCGGCATAATCCGTCACTTTTCGATCCGTGAAAAATGCACACATAAGGGATCCAATCTGGTTGACATGCATGGACACCCCAAGTCGTTCCGCCCGCTTTTTGTAAGCGTCCGCCAGCTTTCTTGTATTCTTCTCCATGCGGTCATAAATGCCAGGATCCTCCTGCAAAAGCTCCAGCGTCCGGATACCGGCGGTCACTGCGACAGGATTACCCGCCAGCGTGCCCGCCTGGTACACTTTGCCCGTCGGCGCCACGTTTTGCATAATCTCACGCTTGCCGCCGTACACCGCCATCGGCATACCGCCACCCACGATTTTTCCAAGCGTCGTCATGTCCGGCTTGATGCCATACCACTGCTGGGCACCGCCGATGCCAAGACGAAATCCGGTAATCACCTCATCAAAAATAAGCACCGTGCCATTTTCCGCCGTGATATCCCTCAGAAAGCGCAAAAATCCTTCCTCCGGCAAAACCACGCCCATGTTCGCCGCCACCGGCTCCACGATGAGGGCGGCAATTTGGTCTTTGTTATTCTCAAACAGTTCCCGCACGGAATCCTTGTCGTTATAAAGTGCCACCAGGGTCTGTTTGGCAAATGAGGCCGGCACGCCGCTGCTGTCCGGCACGGACTGGGTGAGAGCAGCGGAACCTGCCTGTACTAAAAGCCCGTCGGAGTGGCCGTGATAACACCCCTTGAACTTAATAATCTTATCCCGTCCCGTGTAGCCTCTCGCCGCACGGATGGCGCTCATGGTAGCCTCCGTGCCGGAGTTGACCATACGAACCATCTCCATGGACGGCACGCAATCCCGGATCATGGCAGCCAGCGTACTCTCCTTTCCCGTCGGCGCACCGAAAGTCAGACCGTCAAAACAGGCCTTTATGACCGCCTCCAGCACTTCGGGATGGGCATGTCCCAAAATCCCCGGCCCCCAGGAACAAACGTAATCTATGTATTCATTTCCATCCACATCATAAATGTAGCTCCCCTTCGCATGGTCGATAAACAGAGGCTTTCTTCCCACGGAGCCAAAAGCCCGCACCGGGGAATTGACCCCTCCCGGCATCAAATCCAGGGCAATTTTATAAAGTTCTTCCGATTTTGATGTATTCATTCTTTTTTCCTCCCCGTGAAGAGTTGTCATATTTTCTCATTGGCAATGAATGTTATGTCTCTCTCGCACAGCCTGCTGCAAGTGCAAGACCAGTTTATTATAACATGGTTTCTTCTGTTTCTAAAGGTAGTTTTCCGGTACGGCAGACAAAAATCTATCCTTTAAAACAAAAAAAGTTGTTTTTACTATATTTTCTATCTTTTTCACCCTTTTTTTATTAAATTTTTATATGTTTTATTCATGTTTTTTCCATCATAACGATATTTTTCTGTCTTTTTTTAGAGCATATAACAATAGAACATAACATAAAAATACAGGCCGCCATTTCTTGACACCGCTGCCGCTTCCATATATCATGGATAATATATCAACAGATTTTTACGGGGAGAACGGACGGCAGTCTTGCTTTTCGTTCTCATTTTACATGACACCAACCAGCAGGAGTACTACCATGGAACTACGACAGATACAATATTTCATACAACTTTATAAAGATCTGAACATCACAAAGGCGAGTAAAAACCTGTACATTTCCCAGCAGGGGCTGAGCAAGTCCATCAGCCGCCTGGAGGAGGAGCTGGGATTTCTCCTGTTTGAGAGGAATGCCTTCGGCGTCACTCCCACGGAAGCTGCAAATACCCTGTACCCTCATTTCAGCAAAATCGCCGGCTCCTACCACAATTTGCTTACGACCGTCGATTCCATCCGGCACAACCGGGTCTTAAAAATCGCCGCTTATCACGGTTTCGCCTCCTCCTGCGACGTCAATTTATTTTCCGAGTACAAACAACTGCACCCGGAAGCTCATCTTCACTACGAGGAGGCATCTAACAACAATCTGCTTTTTCACCTTCTTTGCCAAAAAGCGGACCTTGCCTTTATGCTGGCCCCCCTCCCAAAAGACCTGGTCTCCGTCGCCTGTCTTCGCAAAGAGCCGGTCTATCTGGTCGTGGACGAGCGCCATCCTCTGGCCTCCAGAACCTTCGTTACCATCGACGATCTGTACGACCAGTATTTGCTGCTCCTGGACATCATGGAAGACTTTAATTCTCTGATCATACAAAAAGCCACCGCCGAAGGCATCTCCCATCAAGTTTACGATACCGTGGGAATGGAGGAGTTCTTCCACCTCCTCCACGCCTCCTCCCTGGCAGGATTCAGCTCCCGTCTCATGTATCGGTACTTCCTTTTCCCGGGCGTCCGCTTTATTCCGTTTTCCATGGACATCCATCCTGACCTTATGATGGAAACCCACCTGGCCATTCCCAAGCATTGCGTACCCGATGAGGAAATGCAGCGATACATTGATTACATTTTAGAAAGGAAACATTTATGACAACCGCATATTTTTATTTAACCGCAGAAGGGGAATCTCTGGCCCATCGCCTGGCAGCCGGACACCCCGGCGACCTTTACGGCAAAGAAAACTTTAAGGAAAATCTTCGCCGGGGATTTTCCCGGTATGATTATCTGGTCTGCATCATGGCCACGGGCATCGTCGTTCGGATTCTGGCCCCCCTCATCACACACAAAACAAAAGACCCCGGCGTGGTCGTCCTTGATCAGAGGGGAAGGCACGCCATCAGCCTCCTGTCCGGACATCTCGGCGGCGCCAACGAACTGGCCAGAAAGATGGCCCTCCTGTCCGGCGGTGAGGCTGTGATTACCACCGCCACCGACGTGGCCGGAGAGCTGTCCTTTGACACCTTTGCCCAGTCCCACGGGATTGCCATCGAAAACATTGAAATGCTAAAGCACATCAGCGGCGCCTTTTTGGACGGGCAGCCTGTCCGGGTCATCACGGACAAATCCTATCCCGAACTCACAAAAGCCGCCGAGGCCCGGAAGCTGATCTTACATCCCGTCAGAGGAGCAGACGGTCTTTCCGAACAGCTCCCCACCGTCGTTTTGGACGAAGGATTTTCCTTCCCAAAACCGCCCGGATTTCCGGTGCTATACCTGCGCCCCCGCACCATCTGCGCCGGTATCGGCTGTAAGCGCAATGCGGACGGAGCCTCCATCGAAGACGCACTCCTCGCGGTACTAAAAAAAGAGGGGCTCAGCCCTCTTTCTTTAAAATGTATCAGCACCATTCCCCTAAAGGCCGATGAGCCGGGGATTCATTTTGTCTGTGAGCGGTTATCTGTTCCACTCACCGTCATCCCGCCGGAAGAAATCAAAGCTCTGGACATTGACAGCCTGGGAATCCAGACTTCTTCCTTTGTGGCCGAGCAGACCGGTCTTTTGTCCGTCTCCACCGCCAGCTCCTACCTGGCCTCCGGAAAGGGGCGGATCTTAAAAGACAAAGTGAAATTTAAAGGCATCACCGTCGCATTAAGCCAAACCATGAATGATGCGTAATACTTCCTCCATCGGGAGCGTCCCCCCAAACAAGTCGAGGGCGCTTCCGATGGTGACATCCACCTTATCTTTGCCCAAAACTTTCAGACGCCGCACGTCTTCCAGAGAACCGACGCCCCCGGCATAAGTCACAGGGCCGCCTCCCCAGTTTCCGAGCATCCCCGCCACCTCCTCTTCTATTCCTGAAGCCTTTCCTTCCACATCCACCGCATGAATCAAATATTCGTCACAATATTTTGACAGCGCATCCAGAAGCTGCTCCGTCAACCTTTCCTCCGTAAATTTCTGCCAGCGGTCGGTCACGATGTAGTATGCGCCCTCTTTTTTCCGACAGCTCAAATCTAACACCAGATGTTCCTTTCCTACCGCCTTCGTCATTTTTTCTAAATTATCATAGTGAATGTGTCCATCCCGGAAAACAAAAGAGGTGACGATTACATGGGAAGCTCCCATTTCCAAAAATCGAGAGGCGTTTTTATCGTTCATCCCTCCCCCGATTTGCAGCTCTCCGGGGCAAGCCAAAAGTGCGGACTCCGCCTGCCGGACATCTTCCTCATAATAGGGGCTGCTCTCCGGGTTCAGCAAGATGATATGCCCCCCTGCCAGCCCGGCCTCATGATACAGCCTGGCATAATATTCTCCATTTTTTTCAGAGACAAAATTGTCCACCGCATAATCGTTCTTGTCCGCAAGGCTTCCGCCGACAATCTGCTTAATTTTTCCGTTATGAATGTCAATACATGGTCTGAATCTCATTCTTTTCTCCTCCTTTGTTGCTTTCGGACTCTCTCTCCCTTCCTCTTACGACACAGCCGTTTCTTTATCAGGCGAAATACGCCGTATAACAATGCCAAAACCACCGCCAAAAAAGACGCCAGAAAAGTTTTTTGCTGCCAGAGCCAATGCCACAAAGTTTCTTTCCTCACCTTCTCCTGATTGGCCTCCGCCTGCCTGTACTCTGTGCGGAGGGCGTGAATCAAAAGGCGGTGGGAATTGATTCCATAGGGCGTGCAGGTAACCAGGGTGATCATGTCCCTTCCTTCCTCTATCCTGATGCTGCCCACCTCCTCCGGCAACACCGTCTCTATATCATACACTCGGTACGCCAAAGTTTCTTTTAAAATATGCACATAAAACACATCGCCTTTTTCTATCTGATCCAGATTCGTAAAAAGCTCCGCCGTCGGAAGCCCCCTGTGTCCGGTCAACACGCTGTGGGTACTCTCTCCACCCACCGGCAGCGAGGAGCCTTTCAAATGTCCGACTCCCACATTCAGCACGTCTTGAGAAGTGCCATGATAAATTGGAAGGTACACGTTGATTTTCGGAATCTCCACCGCACCCATCACGCCGCTTTCCTCCATGTCCAGCACCCCGTCATATTCCAGGTCTTCCTCCTCTGTCTCGCCGGAAAAAGCATCTTGCATTTCCTGGCCTCCTCCTGCCAGATTTCGGTTGTACTGCTCTGCCTCCTCTCGGAGAGCATCCAGCTGTGCCTGCTTCATCTGTGAGAGAGTCTCGTCGTAATTGGACATGACCGTCCCCTGATGAAGCTGATTATACAGAGTGCTGATGACAGGATAATTAAAAATGAGAATTCCCACCAGAAATAAAAACGCCGTCATACCATAAATTATCTTATTCTTCATCCTTTTTCTCGCCGCCCATCTTACCTTCATTCTCTGTTTCGCCGCATCTTTCCGGCCTCGTTTGCACCTTCGGCTTTTGCCGCTTTTTTCTCCTTTGCCGCTCTTTGAGTCCCCTGCCTTCCACCGTTGTCTTCCCTCCTGTTCTCGGCAGATGGCATCTTTTCAGAAGGCTTTCGTGCCTTCCCCAAAGTTTTTGCCGCCACATCCGTCTTCTCTTTTTTCAACGCTGCTTTCCTCTTTTTTCTTCTGGCCATTGTCCCTCCCAGCAGCAAGGCGACTGCCGCCAGCGCCGCCGCCACATAAGCGCCCCGCAGAGGATTTTTCTTTTTCCTTACATCCTGCGACCTCTTTATGGCATCTTCGTAGGGAATCCTCGTCCCTCTGACCAAAAGGCGGTGACTGTTGATTCCGTAGGGAGTACAGGTGACCAGGGTAACGTAATCTTCGTCCTTGTCAATGAGCAAATCAGAAATATCCGCCGGCAAAACCACTTTTATCTGATCCACTTCATAGGCCAGCGTCTCCCGCAGCACATGAACGTAAAACACGTCTCCCTCTTCCATCTCTGACACCCGGTTAAACAATTCGGCAGTGGGAAGCGCCGTATGGCCGGATATGACAGAATGTGTCCCTGTTCCTCCCACAGGCAGGGAACTGTTTTGCAAATGTCCTGCGCCCTTTTCCAGTGCCTCACTGTCGGTGCCATGATAAATCGGCAAAAACACCTCGATTGCCGGAATCTCAACGCTTCCCATGACCCCGTCTTCTGCTATGTTCAACAGCTCATCATATTCTTCATTTTGCGCTTCCACCGCCTCCGCATTAAACGGGTCCGTCAACACCACATTGCCGAGCAGACTCTCATTGTAGGCCACGGCCTTCTCCATCTCTTCTTCCAGCTGCCGCCCAGACATCTGCGCCGCCTTCTCATCATAGTCTGCCACGACGGCCCCCTGATGCCTCGCCATGTACCAGCTGCTAAAGACAGGATAAATCATCAGTCCCGCACCCCCCAGAAAAAGTGCTCCGATTATCAGCATGGCCACAATCCTTTTTAACATGCCATCCTCTCCTTCTTTTTCATCGTCTCCCATATTTTTCCTCTGCACTCCATACGTCCGCAATGTGTTTGTCACCACAAAAGGAGTCTGCGCCTACTCTCCATCACCATCTCCTCCTGTTTTTTCTTTCTCCTTCAGCCCAACTTCTTCCACGGCAACATCTCGCCCCGTCAGAACCTCATCTATCATCTTAAGCATTTCCAGCTCGCTTCTGAAATATCTCTCTTTGTTCTCATTCGCCCAGACAATGCTTCCCTGCCAGGTTTTATTCCTTCTGTCTAAAATTTTGATTACAAAAGTTTGTTCTTCTTTTTGTCTTTTTTTCATACTCTGACACTCCCCTCTGCCAGCATAAACAATCTGTATTTCCCCAACAAACTATTTTTAAATGATGTTTCATAAACAGATTTCACTTCTTTCCTTCCTTATATAACATTTCATTACACTTTGCAATACATATTTCGTTATCTATTTCACATTATAATGATTATACAATACCTCCCATTACAGAACTCATTACAGCCTCTGCCATTTTCACTTTTTCTTGTTTTCATTGGATCATGCGACAGATACAGCCCGCTGTCATCCCGTCTTTTCTCCAAATACCCACTCTAAGACAAAAAAATCCCACCGAAAGAACATCAACGTTTTTCCGGCGGGATTTCCTGATATGGATGCCATCCTTCCCACGCCATGTGACAAAGATGGCTAGTCTTCATCGTAAGATAGAATCTTATCTATAATTTTAATAAAATCCAGCGTGCTGAAAAAATTCTGGACTTCTCCTCCTTCCACCCAAAACAGCTCCCCCTGCCAGGTAGAATTCTGACGGAACCGCACTGAGACAAGAAGGGTGGCCTCTCTTCCTGCAAAATGCATCAAATTGTGGTGGCAGATAACTTTCGCCATCTCCCCCCGCGCTTCCGTCTCTCTTTGAAAGAAGCTACGGCTCATGGTTGACGCCTGTGGAAAGGACAGTTCATCAAAGAGGTTTTCCATCAGACGTATCATCTGCATCAAATTGGAAAACTCTGACGGTCTCTTTTGAAACCGATGGTACAGGCGGCCGGATATTTCGCCCCCGGCATCTTCATCAACGCAGATATTGATTAGATTCGGTGCAGACATATTTATATGATATTGTCGTCTTTCCATATCTATCTACCTTTCCTTTTTCATTCACAACATCTCCCCCTCTGTCAGCCTTCCCACTGGATTCCGTTTTTCTGGAAAACCATCCGGGCGTTGTCCATATCCGCATCCGCAATGGAAGTCACATAAAAATTCAAATATTTCTTCCAGGACTTATGTTCCCTGCAAAAATACCTCTCAATCCGATCAAAAATAAATCCGCAGTTCTCCTTGTTCGTTCCTACAAGGAGAATCAAAAACTGACTCGGATTATACCGTGTGAAGGAATCGCCCCTTCTCAGACAATATTTAATGGAACTCATCAGCTCATCCGACATCACACTGAGCTTCACCTGGTCTTCCATGGGAGCACCCTTGCTGTCCACCAGGGAACAGAGCATCAGATACACCGACTGCCCATTTCTCTCCATGATGCGCCGCACCAGACGGTATCCATCCCGAAAACTTGGAAGAGTGACATAAAATGCCCCATCTTCGTCTTCATCCTCCCGGAGCCTTCCCTTGATGTCCCCGATGTTTTGTGCTGTCCCCTTCATCCGCTCGCTCATAAACTTAAACTGGTTAATGAGCTTCTCAGAAGGACTGATGCCCAGCTCCTCAAAAAACAGCTTCGCCGTCTCCTCGTACTCCTTCATGGCATCCCGGTAACGGTTCAAGGCCATAAAGCAGTCAATGCGGATCGTCTGCCATTCATCAAAGGGATACATGGTACAGGCGGTCTCACACAGACTTAGAATCTCCTCATACTCTCTCTTTTCCCACAGATATTCACAAAGAGAAGACAGAGCCTCTGAATATTTCTTCTTGCACTGCACACTCTCAATCACAACCCATTCATCCTCCGAGGAACCTGGCAAAAGCTCTCCCCGATACAGGGCGCAGGCCTCCCGGATCAGCCCTATTCTCTTTTCCTCCTCGGTCTCCTGCTCCGCCTCCTGAATCAGCTGCTTAAACCGATGGACGTCCACCTGGGTCTCCATGGGTGCATTCCAGTAATAAGTTCCCTTGGAAATTCTTATGTAATTATGCTCCGGCATCCCCATCGTCACGAGCATTTTCTTCAGGCAATAGGCGGTCACCCGCAGACTGTTCGGCGCATCCGCCAGCTCCTCCGCCCGGTAGAGATTTTCAATGAGCTTTCCCCTAGAAATGCCTCTCTCACCAAAATACAACAATATCTGGAGCAGTTTCATCGCCTTTGTTGTCGTGTTTCTCGAAAATGAAATCGGTTTGTCTCCGTACATCAGAGACATTCCTCCCAGAAGCTGCACTTTCAATACAGGTTTTTCTATATTCATCACCATATCACCCTTCATATGCCTTCCTAATCTCCCTCTCGTTTCCAGGTTTTTCATTTTTACTTTTCGTTATTATAAGACCGCCAATCACCAAAAGTCAATAAGGACGCTCCCACATGTTTGTGTCAAGTAAACGTTGGCAACTTTTCTTTTGTTTTTCTTTCAAATGT
>JAUNJG010000016.1 GCA_030533385.1 Eubacteriales bacterium
AACATTTGAAAGAAAAACAAAAGAAAAGTTGCCAACGTTTACTTGACACAAACGCAGGGAGGTTTTTCCTTGAAAAATAGCGGACTTTAGCCTATAATGGTTCTGTTTTATAAGTCTAACGATAGAAAGGATAAAAGAACAATGATAGATAACCGAACAGAAGTAGATGTGGAGATGCAGGAGGCGCCGGAAGAAGAGCCGGCCAGACAGCGCTTTTTCATCAAAAAGTGCAGGGAGCTGCTGCAAAAAAGAGAACAGGAGCTGGGAAGGAAGCTCACCTTTCATGACCAGACCTTCGGGTGTCAGATGAATTTTAAAGATTCGGAAAAATTAAATGGGATTTTGGAGGAAATCGGTTATGTGCCGGTAAACAGCGAGGATGCTGACTTTGTATACTATAACACCTGCACCGTGAGGGAGAACGCCAATGTGAGAGTGTACGGCCGTCTTGGCACGTTGAAGACTTACAAAAAGAAAAACCCGGATATGGTCATTGCCATGTGCGGATGCATGATGCAGGAGGAGGAAGAAGTTCAAAAAGTAAAAGAGGTGTACAAGTTCGTGGACGTGGTGTTCGGCACCCACAACATTTTCAAATTGGCAGAGCTTTTATATCAGTGCCTTTCTACCAAAAGGAGGGTGTTTGATATCTGGGAAAAGACTGATTTGATTATCGAAGATTTGCCGAGCGACAGAAAGCTGAAATTTAAGGCTGGCGTCAACATCATGTTCGGATGCAACAATTTTTGCAGTTATTGCATTGTGCCTTATGTGCGGGGACGCGAGAGGAGCCGCAAGCCGGAGGACATCGTGGCGGAGGTAGAGTGCCTGGCAAAGGAAGGCGTGGTGGAGATCATGCTGCTTGGGCAGAATGTGAACTCTTACGGAAAGACGCTGGAACATCCTATTACCTTCGCTGAGTTGCTGCGCCGGGTGGAACAGGTAGACGGTATTGAGAGAATCCGTTTTATGACCTCTCATCCTAAGGATTTGTCTGAGGAACTCATCTCCGTCATGGCGGCTTCCAAAAAGGTGTGCCGTCATCTCCACCTTCCGGTGCAGTCCGGCAGCAGCCGTCTGTTGGAGAAGATGAATCGGAAATATACGAAAGAACAATATTTAGAATTAGTAGGAAAGCTGCGGGAGGCCATGCCGGATTTATCTTTGACGACAGATATTATCGTGGGATTTCCGGGGGAGACGGAGGAAGATTTCCAGGAAACCCTTGATATGGTAAGGAAAGCCCGGTATGACAGTGCGTTCACCTTTATTTATTCTAAGCGTTCCGGCACTCCGGCGGCTGAGATGGAAGAGCAGATACCGGAGGATGTGGTGCATGACCGTTTTGACCGCCTTTTGAAAGTGGTGGGGGAAGTGGCGAAAGAAAGGAACGCCAGACTGAAAGGAAAGACGGAACTGGTTTTGGTAGAAGGCCCGGATGAGAAGGACGACACCATGATGACCGGGCGGCTTTCCAATAACAACGTCGTACATTTCAAGGCGGATGCTTCTGTCATTGGCAAGATTGTGCCGGTGGTGCTGGAGGAGGCCAAGGGCTTTTATTATCTGGGGAGGTTGAGCAATGGCTAAACTGACGCCCATGATGGAACAGTATTTTGAAATTAAAAATAAATACAAAGACTGCATTTTGTTTTACCGTCTTGGTGATTTTTATGAAATGTTCTATGACGATGCCCTGACGGCATCGAAGGAGCTGGAGATTACCCTGACGGGCAAAAATTGTGGGCAGGAGGAGCGGGCACCTATGTGCGGCGTTCCTTTTCATTCTTGTGAGCCGTACATCAATAAGTTGGTGGAAAAGGGGTACCGGGTGGCCATCTGTGAGCAGGTGGAGGATCCAAAAGCGGCCAAAGGTATCGTAAAGCGGGACGTCATCCGGGTGGTGACGCCGGGAACCAACACTTTGACGCAAAGTCTGGACGAGTCCAAAAATAATTATATTATGAGCGTCTTTTGCGAAAATGATACTTTTGGTCTGGCGGTCTGCGATTTGTCAACAGGAGAGTTTCGCACCACCGAAGTAAAGTATCAGGATGCTCTTTTGGATGAAATTAACAAGTTTCAGCCGGCGGAGATTATCTGTAATGACGGTTTTTGCATCTGTGGCGTGGATTTTGATTGGATGAAAGACAAGCTTGGCACGGTAATTACTCCGTCTGCCAGCTATTATTTTGAGATGGAGCATTGTGAATCCATGATCAAAGAACAGTATCACCTCATGAATCTGGACGGCATTGGTCTTTCAGACTATCCGTTTGCCATCATAGCCAGCGGCGGTCTTTTGCAATATCTTCACGAGACGCAGAAAACTTCTCTGGCACATCTGATGGAGCTGATTCCTTATTCTACGCAAAATTATATGGTGCTTGACAGTTCCACCAGAAGGAATCTGGAATTGTGCGAGACGTTGAGAGAAAAGAGCAAGAAAGGCAGCCTTTTATGGGTACTGGATAAGACGAAAACCGCCATGGGAGCCAGACGGCTCCGAAAGATGGTGGAGCAGCCTCTGATACACAGGCAGTCCATCAACGATCGACTGGATGCGGTGGAGATGCTCAGGGACAATGTGATGGCGAGAGAAGAACTGCGGGAATACATGAATTCCATCTATGATTTGGAGCGGCTCACCATGAAAATCAGCTATCGCTCGGCCAATCCGAGGGATTTGATTTCTTTTAAAACTTCGATTCAGTACCTTCCTTATATTAAGGATATCTTAGGACAGTTCAGTCAGGGAGTGCTTTCTCAGATGGCGGGGGAGCTGGACACGCTGGAAGATTTCTATGAGCTGCTGGAAGCGTCCATCGAGGAAGATCCGCCTATCGCCATCAAGGAGGGCGGTATTTTGAAGGCAGGATATGACGAGGAAATAGACAGGCTGAAACTGGCGAAAACCGAGGGAAAAACCTGGCTGGCAGAGTTGGAGGAGCGGGAGCGGGAAAAAACAGGCATCAAAAACCTGAGAGTTCGCTACAATAAAGTGTTCAGCTATTATATAGAGGTGACCAACTCTTACAAAGAGATGGTGCCGGATTATTACATCCGAAGGCAGACGCTGGCAAATGCGGAGCGGTATACGACAGAAGAGCTGGTGGAGTTGGCGAAAACGATTTTGGGAGCGGAAGAGACGCTATGTGCGTTGGAATACGAGCGCTATGTGGAAATCAGAGAGACGCTTGCGGCTCAGATGGAGCGGATTCAAAAAACAGCTCATGTCATCGCCTGGCTGGATGCCTTTGCCTCCCTGGCGGTGGTGGCAGAACAAAACGGTTATGTCCGCCCGTCGTTAAATCAGAGAGGTCTGGTGGACATCCGGGACGGAAGACATCCGGTGGTAGAAAAAATGATGAACGGTGAGCTGTTTGTGGCCAATGACACGCTCCTTGATCATAAGAAAAACCGGGTCAACATCATTACCGGGCCGAATATGGCGGGAAAATCGACCTATATGAGGCAGACGGCACTCATCGTCCTCATGGCGCAGATTGGTTCTTTCGTCCCGGCAAAATCTGCCAGCATCGGGCTGGTGGATCGGATTTTTACAAGAGTGGGAGCTTCTGACGACCTGGCGTCTGGGCAGAGTACTTTTATGGTGGAGATGATCGAGGTGGCCAATATTTTGCGCCACGCCACGAAAGACAGTCTGCTGATTTTGGATGAAATTGGAAGAGGAACCAGCACTTATGACGGTTTGTCCATCGCCTGGGCGGTGGTGGAATACATTGCCAACAACGGGCTGGCGGGAGCAAAAACCTTGTTCGCCACCCACTATCATGAGCTGACGGAGCTGGAAGGAAAACTGCCGGGAGTCAATAACTATTGTATTGCCGTGCAGGAAAAAGGGGATAATATTATTTTTCTTCGCAAGATCATCAAGGGCAGTGCAGATAAGAGCTACGGAATTCAGGTGGCCAAGCTGGCAGGGGTACCTGAGGTGGTGATTGAGCGGGCAAAGGAGATTGCCGGAGAGTTGGAACTTTCGGATATTGCCGCCAACCGGCAGGACGCAGGCAGGCGCAGGGCGAAAGAGCCGGAACCGGTGCAGCTTTCCCTGTTTGACACCATGGGCATTCTTCCGGTGGAGAAAAAAGACAGTCCGGTGGAAAAAAAGCTGAAAGAAACGGATTTGGGGAATATGACGCCGATACAGGCGTTGAATTTCCTTTATGAACTACAGCAAAGCTGCCGATAAAGGCAAAAGGAGGAAGCCATGGCAGAGATTCATGTTTTAGATAAAGATACCATCAATCAGATTGCCGCCGGGGAGGTGGTAGAACGCCCGGCTTCCATCGTAAAGGAGTTGGTGGAAAATGCGCTGGATGCGCTCTCCACGGCAGTGACCATAGAAATCAAGGGTGGTGGCATTGATTTTATCCGCATCACGGACAACGGCAGCGGCATTGAAAAGGAACAGGTAAAAAAGGCGTTTCTTCGTCATGCCACCAGCAAAATTTCTTCTGCCAGAGATTTGGAAACTGTGGGATCTTTGGGGTTTAGAGGAGAGGCTCTTTCCAGCATTGCCGCTGTGGCGAAGGTGGAGCTGATTACCAAGACGGGCGAAGGAATCTCCGGCGTCCGCTATGTCATTGAGGGCGGGGAGGAGATTGCTTTTGAGGAAATCGGCTGTCCGGAAGGCACCACCTTTGTCATACGGAATTTGTTTTACAACACGCCGGCAAGACGAAAATTTTTGAAATCGGCCATGACGGAAGCCGGCTATGTGGAGGCTTTTGTTCAGCGGCTGGCGCTCAGTCATCCGGCGGTGTCTTTTAAATTTATCTGTGATAATAAAAATAAGATCTCCACCTCCGGAAATGGAAATTTAAAAGACGTGATTTATCATATTTTTGGCAGGGACATTGCCATGAACTTGTTGGAAGTTCATAGCAAAGAAGGCGGCGTTTCCATTGAAGGTTATATTGGAAAGCCGGTGATTTCCAGGGGAAACCGCAATTATGAAAATTACTTTGTCAATGGCAGGTATCTGAAAAACACCATCATCAGCCGGGGGATTGAGGATGGGTACAAGGGACATGCCATGGTGCACAAATTCCCGTTTACCGCATTGATGATTGAGATGGATTCCCGGTATTTTGATGTCAATGTGCATCCTGCCAAGATGGAAATGCGGTTTAATAACGGAGAAGAATTGTATACCGCCATGGTATCGGCAATAAAAAACAGCTTTATCAAAAAGGAGCTGATTCCAAGCGTCTCCCTGGAAAAAAGGCGGGCGTCCACTCCGGACATAAAAAAGGATGTGCCGGAGCCATTTGAAAAAAAGAGAAAACAGATAGAGGATCATTTTGCTCACCTGAGCCGGGAGAAACTGGCGGAGATCGAGAGCCGGAAGCAGGAGGATTCGGGAGAGCCGGAAGCGGAAAAACCGGCCTCCTCCGTGTCCATCGCAGAGAAAATCGCACGATTGAATGTGGGGAGTCTGTCCCATGTAAAGCAGGAAATTGACAGGGCCATGCCGGAAAAACAGGTGACAGAAAAAAACGAGAAGCCAGACGTTCCTGTGTTAAGGGACAGTCATGGGCAGAAAGAGGAGAGAGAAAGCGAGAAGACGAACGCTTCGTTTTCTTCTTTTCAGGGGGAGCAGATGGAGTTGTCCGATATTCCTCTGCTGTCCAGGGAGGCAAGACCGAGGCATCGTCTCATCGGGCAGGTGTTCCAGACCTACTGGATGGTAGAATACGAAGATAAGCTGTTCTTTGTCGATCAGCACGCCGCCCATGAAAAGGTGATGTATGAGCGGCTGAAAAAAAATCTGGAAGAAAAAACCGTGCAGCAGCAGATGGTGGCACCGCCCATCATCTTGACGTTCTCCATGAAGGAGCGAGAGCGCTTTTTGCAGTTTGCGGATGCTTTTGCTGCCCTGGGTTATCTGATAGAAGAATTTGGGGGAGAGGACTACTGCGTCCGCGCTGTGCCGTCCAACCTTTACGGTTTGAATCAGCAGGATTTGTTTTTTGAGATGTTGGACCGGCTGGATGAAAACAGCAGCCGCCTCCCTCTGGACATGATTACCGACAAGCTGGCGTCCATGGCCTGCAAAGCGGCGGTAAAAGGAAATCAGAAATTGAGTTTTCAGGAGATGGACAGTCTGATGGAACAGTTGTTAGAGCTGGAAAATCCCTATCAGTGTCCCCATGGCAGGCCGACGATCATCTCCATGACGAAATATGAATTGGAAAAAAAGTTTAAGCGGGTGCAATGAGAAGACGGACATAAATATATCTATTAAGTTGAATGTAAATCGTGGATGGAGGTAAGAAATGGATCAGAGGGAAAAGAAGCCGCTGGTGGTGTTGACTGGCCCCACGGCGGCGGGGAAGACGAGTTTGTCCATCGGTCTTGCAAAGCGGATTGGCGGGGAGATTATCAGCGCCGATTCCATGCAGGTGTATAAGAAAATGAACATCGGAACGGCGAAGATCATGCCGGAGGAGATGGACGGCGTCCCTCATCACCTGGTGGATGTCTTGGATCCGGAGGAAGAGTTTAATGTGGTTCGGTTTCAGCAGATGGCGAAGAAGGCCATGGAAGAGATTTATGAGCGGGGACATATTCCCATCGTGGTAGGGGGAACCGGATTTTATGTTCAGGCGCTGCTCTACGATATTGATTTTTCTTCTCATGAGGCGGAGGAAGAGTATCGCCGCACATTGCAGCAGATGGCAAAAGAACGGGGAGGTCAATATCTGTATGAGAAATTAAAACAGGTTGATCCGGCCTATGCGGCCATCACCCATGCGAACAATGTAAAAAAAGTCATCCGGGCGCTGGAATATTACCATGAGACTGGGAAAAAACTGTCTGAGCACAATAAGGACCAGAGAGAGAAGGAATCCCCCTACCGGTTTGCCTGCTTCGTGTTAAGCCACGACAGGCAGGAGCTTTACCGGAGAATCGATCAAAGAGTGGACGGGATGATGGAACAGGGACTGTTAGAGGAAGTAAAAGGCTTGATGCAAGACGGATATCAAAGAGACCTTGTCTCCATGCAGGGCATTGGGTACAAAGAGTTTTTTGGATATTTTGACGGGACGGTTTCTCTTGAGGAGACCATAGAAAAAATAAAACAGAACACGAGGCATTTTGCGAAGAGACAGTTGACCTGGTTTCGGAGAGAAAAGGAGGTCATCTGGGTGAAGAAACAAGAATATGGACATGAGGATGAGATTCTGGAAAGAATGAGTCACGTTCTCGAAGAGAAAGGAATCTGGCAACAGTGATGAACGAACAAAAACAAAGATTGGAACAGTATTATGAAAGTATGGGAATTTCAAAACCGGTATTCTGGTTTTGTTCAAAGATAGAGAAGACATTGCAAGAACGATTTGCGCAGGTGGATGAGATCGCCGAGTGTAATCAGATGAAGGTGCTAAAGGCGATGAGAGATAACCGTCTCAGTGAAGCCTGTTTTGCACCGACCACCGGTTACGGCTACAACGATGTGGGAAGAGAGACGCTGGAAAAAATTTATGCCGATGTATTTGGCACAGAGGATGCACTGGTTCGCCCGCAGATTACCTGTGGTACTCATGCCCTGGCACTGGCGCTCATGAGCCAGCTCCGACCGGGGGACGAGTTGCTCTCCCCGGTGGGAAAGCCTTACGACACTCTGGAGGAGGTCATTGGAATTCGACCTTCCAACGGTTCCCTGGCAGAGTACGGCATCTCCTACCGTCAGGTGGATTTGCTTGCGGATGGAAGTTTTGACTGGGAAAATATTGAGAAGGCTCTGAATGAGAAGACAAAGCTGGTGACCATTCAGCGCTCGAAAGGGTACGCTTCCCGCCCGACCTTCTCCGTGGAACAGATAGGAAAACTGATTGCCTTCATAAAAGAGAGGAAGCCGGAGGTGCTTTGCATGGTAGATAACTGCTATGGTGAGTTTGTGGAGCTGACGGAGCCTTCTCAGGTGGGGGCTGACTTAATCGTAGGTTCTCTCATAAAAAATCCCGGCGGTGGTCTGGCGCCCATCGGCGGCTATCTTTGCGGAACCAGAGAATGTATTGAGCGGGCGGCCTACCGGCTGACTTCGCCGGGACTTGGCAGAGAGGTGGGCGCCACCTTGGGTGTCACTCCGGCGCTGACCCAGGGACTGTTTCTGGCACCGACGGTGGTGAAGGGTGCTTTGAAAGGAGCCATGTTTGCCGCAGCCATCTATGAGGCCCTTGGATTCACGGTGATTCCGGGCAGTCGGGCCAGCCGACATGACATTATTCAGGAGGTAGAGTTTCATGATCCGGACATTATGGTGGCCTTTTGTGAGGGCATCCAGGCGGCGGCTCCGGTGGACAGCTTTGTAAAGCCGGAACCGTGGGACATGCCGGGATATGATTCTAAAGTTATCATGGCGGCGGGTGCCTTTGTTTCCGGTTCTTCCATAGAGCTGAGTGCCGACGGTCCCATGAAGGAACCTTATGCTGTCTATTTTCAAGGAGGTCTTACCTGGGAACATGCCAAATACGGGATTATGATGTCTTTACAGAAAATATATGAAACAGGCAAAATACACATTTAATTTCATTTTTTTGTAACATAATACACAAAAAGTTAAGGAAACGCCGCTGGTTAGAGTATATACAAATATTGTTTTGTATGCTAAAATATTGTATTGGACCACTATTTGTCCTGTGTCTGGGGAGACCGGGGAGGATATGTGGAAAAACAGTTTAAAACAATGAAAGACCGGCCGGTTTCCGAGCGGCCTTATGAAAAGTGTCTGGAGTCCGGCCCGGAAAGTTTAAGCGACGGGGAGCTTCTCGCTGTCTTGTTGCGTTCCGGCAGCCGGGAATGCAGCGCCCTGGAGCTGGCGTGGAAGATTTTGGAGAAGCACCCGGTGTATAAAGGCATTGGGGGCCTTCACCACCTGACTTTGGAGATGCTAAAGGAGCTTCCGGGGATAGGAAACGTGAAGGCCATCGAGATTTTGTGTGTGCTTGAGCTGTCAAAGAGGCTGTCCCGGGCGTCGGTGGCAAGAGAGGGAGAGTTCAGTGCTCCCGAGCATATAGCGGCGTACTATATGGAGTCGATGCGCCATCTGAACAGGGAAAAGGTGTTGCTGCTCCTTTTGGATGGGCGGCATCATCTGATGAAAGAGATTGTCCTTTCTCAGGGAACTGCGGACAGCGCCCCTGTCTCGGTGAGGACAATTTTCACCGAAGCTTTTCGCTGCGGGGCGGTGCACATGATATTGATTCACAATCATCCCTCGGGATATCCGCAGCCCAGCAGAGAAGATTTGGTGCTGACAAGAAAGATCCGGGAGGCCGGAGAACTGCTCGGCGTGCCGCTGACAGATCACATTATTATCGGGGACAGATGTTTTGTGAGTCTTCGTGAGCAGGATATGATGTGAAAAATAAAAAACAGGAAAAAGAGAATCACCTGCCTTTGGCGGGAATGTATAAAGCGTAGGAAAGGAGACATACCGATGTCCGAAAAAGTTTATGGAATTGACATGGGAACAAATTCCATTAAAATTTATCAAAAATCTGCAGGCGTTGCAGTGCATCAAAAAAATATGATTGCCATGGTAAAAAAGAACGAGCCTCTGGCCGTGGGGGACGAGGCGTATTCCATGTATGAGAAGGCACCGAAAAACATAGAGGTGAAGCGCCCTATTGTCAACGGCGTCATTGCAGATTTTACGGCGATGCAGACGATGATCCAGCTTTATTTTCGTGGCTTTAAAGGAAAGAAAGGCGGAGAAGGCCTGGTTGCCAACGGAACATCGGAGTTTTATATCGCCGTTCCGACGGACATCACCGAGGTGGAGAAGAGGGCGTTTTATGATTTGATTGCCAGCTCCTCCCTGAAAACTAAAAAAATCAGGATTGTAGAAAAGCCGATTGCCGATGCAATGGGCGCCGGCCTTGACGTGATGGACGCCACAGGAAGGCTCATTGTCAACATCGGTGCGGACACCACAGAGATCAGCTTGATCAGTCTTGGTGGTATCGTGCAGAGCCGTCTTTTAAAGATTGGCGGCACGAGATTTGATGAGGCGATTCAGCAGGCGGTGAAGAAAAAACATAATCTTGTCATCGGCATGAAGAGTGCAGAGCGCCTGAAAATGCAGCTTGCCAGCGGAATCAAGGAGGACGAGGAGGTGACCCATGACGTCATGGGAAGAAACCTCATCACAGGGCTTCCGAACAAGGTGACAGTGACCAATCACCTGATTTTTGACGCCATGGCGGAGAGCATGTCCTCGGTCATTGACGCCATCAAATTTATTTTGGAAAAAACGCCGCCGGAGCTGTCCATGGACATTATGCATGACGGCATCTGTATGACCGGGGGTTCCACACATATCAAGAACCTGGATTTGCTCATTCAGCAGGAGACGGGACTTTCCATCATGAAGATGGAGGATCCGGAGCTGACGGTGGTGAAAGGTCTTGGAATGATTATGGAGAACCCGGATAGTGAGAGATTGGCTTATAATCTTTTAGAGTCCGATTTACATTAAACATGTCAGAAACGGGGAGTAAACAATGAAACATCGCCGTAAATTTGAATTTTCACCGAAGCTTCTGCTGATTGTGCTCACTGTGATATGCGGTCTTCTTCTCTCTGTCAGCGTGATAGGAAGAGAGGTTCTAAGGCCGCTGACCGGCATAGTGTCGGCGGTGGTGATTCCGATGCAGGACGGAATCAATTCCGTCGGCGTCTGGGTGAATGACAAGGTTGGTTCCATGAAAAGTATGGAGGAACTGCAAAAGGAAAATGAGGAGCTGACCCGGCAGGTGGAGGAGCTGAAACAAAAAAACCAGAGCCTGCAAGGAGATCAATCTGAGCTGGAGGAATTGAGAGGCCTGTTTGCCCTCAGTGAGAAGTATGCTTCTTTTCCGAAGGTGGGAGCCAGGGTCATCAGCAGCGGCAGCGGGAACTGGTATGAAAACTTTATCATCAACAAAGGCTCAGACGACGGGCTGGCTGTCAATATGAATGTGCTGGCGGACGACGGGCTGGCCGGAATTATCACGGAGGTGGGCCATAATTATGCCAAGGTGCAGTCCATCATCAGTGATGAGAGCAGCGTCAGTGCCATGTCCGTGACTTCCTCGGATACCTGCGTTGTGGAGGGAAACCGGGAGTCTTTGCAAAAGACCGGAAACATTGACGTGGCCTACATCAGCAAAGATGCAGGGATGAAAGTTGGCGATGAGCTGGTGACTTCTAACATAAGCTCAAAGTATCTTGCCGGAATCAGGATAGGAACCGTCACGGACATCACGATGGATTCCTCCAACCTTACGCAGTCTGCCAAAGTGACGCCGGTGGTAGATTTTCAGCATATCAGTGACGTGCTGGTTATCACGCAGCTGAAGGAGATTCCGCCGGGCAGTGAGAGAGCGGACTGACAGGATGGAAGTTGACGTTTTGTCGCCTGCACAGTGATAAAATAAGAGATGATGTCGGCGGAAAAGAGCATCGGGACAGATACTCTTCTTTCCGCCGATTGTATAAGAAAGGGTGTTTATGAAGAGGGGAATTGTGACTGCTTTTTCGATTCTGGCCTGTTTTCTTTTACAGACCTCCGTATTTGATTTATTCAGGCTTGCCAACACGGTGCCAAACGTGCTTTTGATTCTCGTGTGTTCCGTGGCGGTGATGCGGGGGCAGAAGGAAGGAATGTTGGTCGGATTTTTTTGCGGTCTGCTTTTGGATATTTTTTATGGCGCCTGGGTGGGAGGCTTTGCATTTCTATATATGATTTGTGGGTTTGTGAACGGATGGTTCCACAACCTGTACTATTCAGATGATAATTTTCTCCCCCTTGTTCTCATAGGAGTCAGTGATCTGGTTTACGGGTTGCTTATGTATCTCATTTATGGACTTTTGAGGAATCATACAGATTTTGTTTTTTATATGAGGACCATTATTTTACCGGAAATTGTTTATACGATAGCGGTTGCCCTTGTTTTGCACCGGATACTGCTTCGGGTGGATGACTGGCTGGAGATGACCAAAAAAGGGAGTGCGGATATTGTTTAATAAACTTCAAAAATTCGATAAAACAAAAATAAAAAAACAGGCTGCAGCCATCATTTCCAACCGTCTTGTTATCATAGGAATGATGGTTGCCGTGCTGTTTTCCATATTGATATACCGGCTGTTCATTCTCCAGATTGTGGAGGGAGAGGAACATCTGGCCAGCTTCAACTATAAAGTAGAAAAGACCATTGAGACGAGTGGTTCCAGGGGGAACATCTATGATTGTGACGGCAGGCTGATCGCCTATAACCAGCTTGCCTACACCGTGACCATGGAGTCCAGTGACAAGATTGCCAGGCTGGCCGAGGAGAGAAGCAGAGCAGAAAAGCGGAAAGTCACGGAAAACGAAATAAAAAACGAAGTGATTCACAGGCTGATTCAGCTGTTGGAAAGGCACGGGGATGAGATTAACTATAACCTGCCTTTGGAGGTGAACGGCAAAGGCAAGCTGGTATTTACGGAGACGGGAAGCCGTCTGACAAGATTTAAAAAAGATATCTATGGAATCGGGAATGTGGATGACCTGTCGGGAGAGAAAAAACAAAAGGCGGAAAAGTGGTTGAATTCCTCCCCGGATGAAGTGTATGAATATTTGAGGATGGGGAAGGACGGGCCGGCCGGTTCGGGGTACATGTTTGGGATTTCGGAGGATTATTCCGTGGAGGACACCTTAAAAATCATGTCCATCCGCTTTGATGTGTATATGAATCGATATTCTCAGACAACGCCGATAACGGTGGCATCCAACATCAGTGAGGAGAGCATCGCCGAGCTGACAGAGCGGGAAAAAGAATTTCCGGGCGTCAACATTAAGACCGATTCCCTCAGAAAATACAAAGATGCCAAGTATATTTCTGCCATCGTGGGATACACCGGAGTAATATCCGAGGCGGAGCTTGGAGAGTACAATGAAAAGGGGGGCGACTACGAGTCCAACGATGTGGTGGGAAAGACAGGCATCGAAAAAACGATGGAGAGCGTCCTTAGAGGGAAAAAGGGAGCGCAGGACGTTTTGGTAGACAACCTCGGTAAAATCATCAAAGTGGTGGATACGAAGGAGTCGGCCGCCGGAAACAACATTTATCTGACCATTGATCTGGATTTGCAAAAGTATGCTTACAATATTTTGGAGAGAAGGCTTGCGGGAATTCTTCTTGCCCATCTTACGACGGCGGAGAATGTGGGAAACAGCAAGATGATTCCGATAAAAAATGTGTATTTTGCACTGATAGACAACAACATCATAGATGTCACCCGGTTAAATAAAAAAAATGCGACAAAAACCGAAAAAGAAGTCTATCGCCTCTATGAGACGAAACAGGAAAATGTCATGCAGAGTCTGCGTCGGGAACTGACGCAGAGTGCTACCATCCGAAAAAATCTGGGAGAAGAGCAGAAAGAATATGTGGAATATATTTACGATATGCTCTTGGAGGACGACATCATCTCCGCATCCTTGATAGACGAAAAAGACGTGGTTTATCAGGACTGGAAAGAGGAAAAGATCAGTCTCAAAAAGTTTTTGCAGTATGCCATCAACAATGAGTGGATTAATATCAATGCCTTCGATATCGCTTCCGATTATTATTCGGGAGACGAGATTTACAACGAATTGATAAATTATACGATTGACACATTGAAAACAGAGGAATCTTTTGATAAAATTCTATACAAGTACATGATTAAAAATGGAGATTTGAGCGGAAAGAAAGTGTGTCTGCTGCTCTACGACCAGGGAGTGCTAAAGAAGGAGAAAGACAAAGATTATGCTTCTTTGGCCAGCGACCACATGTCTGCTTACACATTCATGTATGAAAAGATAAAAAATATAGAAATTACGCCGGCACAGCTGGCTTTGGATCCCTGTTCCGGCTCCGTCATCATCACGGACCCGGATACCGGTGCGGTGAAGGCGATGGTATCTTACCCAAGCTATGACAACAACAAGCTGGCCAACGGTATTGATTCGTCCTACTATGCCGCCCTGAACAGGGACAAGTCCTCCCCGATGCTCAATCGCTGTACCCAGACGAGGACGGCTCCGGGTTCCACATTTAAGCCGGTTTCCGCGACGGCCGCCCTGGAAGAAGGATTGATTGACGGCAGTGTCTATATTAAAGATAAAGGTACCTTTGAGGAAATCACACCAAGCCCGCACTGCTGGATATATCCGAATGGCGCCCACGGCCTGCTGAATGTCAGCGGGGCCATCGCCGTCTCCTGTAACTACTTTTTTTATCAGATGGGATACGAGCTGGGGACGGTAAATGGCAGCTACAACAGCTCCGCAGGCCTGAAGAAGCTGGAGAAATATGCTTCGTTATATGGATTTGACAGAAAATCCGGTGTGGAGATTACAGAATATGAGCCTCGAATCTCGGATGAAGATGCAGTTCGTTCGGCCATCGGACAAGGTACAAACAGTTTTACGCCAAGTCAGATTGCCAGGTACGTCACTTCCTTGGTGAATGAGGAGGAGCTGTTGAACCTCACATTAGTCGAGAAGACGACGGACATAGAGGGAAATGTACTGACTTCCTTTGAAAAAAATGTGGAAGATGCGCTCCACATCAAAGAAAGTACTTTTGATTTAATCCGAAGAGGGATGATAGACGTGGTGAGTGGCAAGGATAGCTCGATCAAGTTTCTTTACCAAAAACTTGGGGTCAAGGTGGCCGGGAAGACCGGTACGGCGCAGGAAAATAAAAAGCGCCCGAACCATGCTCTGTTTATATCGTATGCCCCTTATGATAAACCTGAGATTGCCATGACGGTTGTTGTGCCGAATGGGTACACATCAGCAAATGCGGCAGAGATTGCAAGAGATATCTATAAATATTATTTTAAGAAAACCGGGAAGGCGGAAAAGGAGGCCAAATCGGCCCTGTTGCCGTCCGGAGGTGACAGCAGCAATGATTAGATAACCAGAAACAGAATTCGTTTACTGCTTTTTGTTCATAAAAGGCAGTCGTTTCAGATTGCAGCGTTGGAGGATATTATGAAAAGTTCCGTGATTATCAAAGGAAATAAGTATGGATTTCAAATTGTATTAAATCCTACGCTTCCTTTTGAGGAACTGCTGAAAGAAGTGGCGGACAAATTCAAAGAATCCATTCGATTTTTTGATTTCAGTCAATCCATTGCGGTGAGCTTTGAGGGAAGAAATCTTACCCAGGGAGAACAGAATTTACTTGTGGACACTATCATGGAGAACAGCGGTCTCAAAATAAACTACATCATAAATGGAGCAAAGGCTGTGGAAACAGAATTTGCGGAGGCGCTGTCGGCAGTTCCTGTGGAAGAAGACAGGGAGGAGGCGGAGGATGACGTCAGTTTTCCTGAAAGCCTCATCGGTAAAAATGGTCAGTTTTACAGGGGCACCCTTCGTTCCGGACAAAAAATTGAGGTAGATGGCAGTATCGTTGTGCTGGGAGATATCAATCCGGGAGCACAGATAGTTGCCGGAGGAAATGTCGTGGTGTTGGGATGCCTGAAGGGGACTGTCTACGCCGGATATCCATCAGATAAAGGGGCTTTTGTTGCTTCACTCATGATGGAGCCAATGCAGATTCAGATTGGAGACTGTATTGCAAGGGCTCCGGATCAGAAAATAAAAAAACAGAAGCTGAGCAAAAGAAAAAATCAAAAGCAGCTGGAGGCCAAGCTTGCTTTTGTGGAAAATGACAGCATTTTTATTGAGACGATTACACGGTCACTGATAAGTGAAATAAGCATTAGTTAAAGGAAGTATAAGGAGATTGAGTATGAGTGAGGTAATTGTAATTACGTCGGGCAAAGGTGGCGTAGGAAAAACAACGACAACGGCAAATATCGGAACCGGTCTTGCCATGATGGATAAAAGAGTCGTGATGATTGACACGGACATCGGGCTGCGAAACCTTGACGTGGTCATGGGGCTGGAAAACAGGATTGTCTACAACCTGGTTGACGTCGTGGAGGGAAACTGCCGCATCAAGCAGGCGATGATCAAAGACAAAAGATATTCAAACCTCTTTTTGCTTCCATCTGCCCAGACGAGGGACAAATCTTCTGTCAATCCGGAGCAGATGAAAAAACTGGTCGATGAGCTGAGAAATGAGTTTGATTACATACTGCTGGATTGCCCGGCGGGCATTGAGCAGGGATTTAAAAATGCCATTTCCGGGGCAGACCGGGCCATCATCGTGACGACCCCGGAAGTTTCTGCCATTCGTGACGCCGACAGAATTATCGGATTGCTGGAAGCCAATGAGTTGAAGAAAATCGAGCTGGTTGTCAACAGAATCCGCATGGATATGGTCAAGAGGGGAGATATGATGTCCGTGGAGGACGTCATTGACATCCTCGCCATTGACTTGATCGGCGTGGTGCCGGATGATGAAAATATTGTCGTGGCCACAAACGAGGGCGAGCCGCTGGTAGGAAAAGATTCCCAGGCCGGCAAAGCGTTTGAAAACATTTGTAAAAGGATTATGGGACAGGAAGTGCCTGTGATGGAGTTTGAAGTGGACGGTATTTTCAAGAAGATTTTAGGTCTGTTCAAACGGGGATACTAAAGGAGGAAGACTTATGGGTTTTATAGATTCGTTTTTCAGAAAAAAATCTTCCGGCAACATGGCGAAAGACCGCTTAAAGCTGGTGCTGGTCTCCGACAGGTCCAACTGTTCACCGGAGACGATGGAGATGATAAAAAACGACATTATCGATGTCATATCCAAATATATGGAGATTGACACGCAGGGACTTGATATTCAGATTACGCAGACGGAGTCTGAGGGCGGCAATGGAAATGTGCCGGCTCTCTATGCAAACATTCCAATCAAAGAGGTGAGGTTCCATAGATAGTGGAAGAAAAGCAGACCGGTCCCTGCCGGAAGGGAAGATGCAGGGATTGGTCTGCCTAAACAGAGAGAAAGAATTTTTGTTTTGCCACTTTAGCAGGAGGACGACATGTTAAAACAAAAATACCAGCTTAAAAATTATCATTGGTTGCTTGTGATTGTGGTGTTTCTTCTCAGCGGATTGGGCGTTTTATTTATCAATAGTGCGGACAGCTCCTACACGATGAAGCAGTTTGTCGGACTTTTATTTTGCGGCGGGGTGATGCTTGCACTGTCTTTTGTCAATTATAATGTAATCTGTGATTACAGCCGGATCTTATATGCGGTCAATCTCATTTTACTGGCCTTTGTCAAGGTGGCAGGTGTCAAGGTCGGAGGAGCGAGACGGTGGATTAATCTGGGATTTACCAGGGTGCAGCCTTCTGAATTTACGAAGATCATCATGATTATCTTTGTTGCGGTGTATATTCAGGAACACGAGGAAGATTTTGATGACTGGAAGGTTTTACTTCGGCTGGCCGTATTATGCGGGGTACCGTTGCTGCTGGTGGTCATTGAGCCGGATTTATCCACGACGCTTGATATCACCTGTATTTTGCTGGCGGTCATTTTTGCGGGAGGCCTCAATGCCCGGTTCATCCGAAAAGCAATTCTTGTGATTGTCCCGCTGGCGGCACTGTTCATCTGGTATATTCAGACGCCAAATCAGATTTTATTACAAGACTATCAGGTAAAAAGAATTATGACTTTTCTCAATCCGTCAAAGTATGCCGACACAACGGCCTATCAGCAGGAGAATTCAGTGATGGCCATCGGTTCGGGACAGCTTTACGGAAAGGGGTTAAATAACAATACCATTTCTGACGTGACGGCCACCGATACCGGCCTTGTGGCAGAACAGCAGACGGACTTTATTTTTTCGGTCGTCGGGGAGGAAGTTGGTTTTATTGGCAGCGTGATTGTTATTGCATTATTGGCAATAATAGTGATACAATGTTTAATAATAGCACATAGGGCAAAAAATATAAGTGGGAGACTGATTGCCGTCGGGATGGCGGCGATGATTGGCTTCCAGTCTTTTATCAATATCGGAGTTGCAACGCATATTCTGCCTAATACGGGATTGACGCTCCCTTTTATGAGTTATGGTTTGACCTCATTGCTCAGTTGTATGGTGGGGATCGGTATGACATTGAATGTGGGATTGCAGCGACATTACTAACACGAACACGAGGAGGGGTATTATGAATGTTGGCTTAATCGCACATGACGGAAAAAAGAAGCTGATGCAGAATTTTTGTATTGCATATCGGGGAATCTTAAACAAACATGAGCTGTTTGCCACGGCGACAACTGGGAGACTCATTGAGGAAGTGACGAATTTATCCATACACAAGTATCTGGCAGGACCTTTGGGGGGAGAACAGCAGCTCGGTTCTCAGATAGAGCATAATTTAATAGATATGGTCATTTTTTTGAGAGACCCTTTGAACCAGAAAAAGCATGAGCCGGACATTTTCAATGTGATGCATCTGTGCGATGTCCATAACATTCCGCTGGCGACGAATCTTGCCACGGCAGAACTGCTGATCAAAGCGCTTGATCACGGGGACTTGGAATGGCGTGAGATGTACCGGTGATCCGTATATTACGCAACATGAAAGAGTGAATTATGAAACGAAAACATAAGATGGCCTGCGCATGGCTGATGGTCTTCCTTATGCTCACCGGCATCGCAGGATGTACAAATAATCCTCTGGAGACGAAGGAGACTTACGCTTCTTATTACCAGCAAAAAAAGCAGCAGGAACAGCAGGAATTAAAAGGAATGGCGGAGAATCTGGCTGTCATCGGAAGGGAAGAGCAGGATAGTCCCGGCTACTTTAGTGAAGATTACGCCGATTTGCTCATCAATGACACGACAGATGAGGTGGTACAGTCCTACCATTGCTTTGAAAAAGTATATCCTGCCAGCATCACGAAGATTATGACGGCGCTGCTCGTTTTGGAACACGGCAATTTTGATGATAAGATCACGTTGCAGCGTGATACCGTGCTGACGGAAGATGGTGCGGTGGTGAGTACTCTGTCAAAGGGAGATACGGTGTCAGTGGATGATTTGTTTCACACGCTGCTGATCAAGTCCGCCAACGATTGTGCTGTGATATTGGCGGAATATATTGCCGGGAGCGAGGAAGCGTTTGTGGACATGATGAATCAAAAGGCGAAAGAGCTGGGTGCGACGCACACACATTTTGTCAATCCTCATGGTCTTCATGACGAAAATCACTATACGACTGCCTATGATTTATATTTGATATTCAAAGAGGTAGTAAAATATGACGCTTTTGTCAATGCGGTGTCTATGAAGGACTACACGATGACGTATGTAACCTCCGGGGGCAGGGAGGTTAGTGAGTATATGCAAAGCACGAACCACTATCTTCTCAATGAGTACCCGGTTCCGGAGGGGGTAACCATGTACGGAGGAAAAACAGGGACGACTTCCATCGCCCGATCTTGTCTGATGGTCATGACAGAAAATGAGCAGGGAGACCGTTTTTTTTCCGTGGTGCTGGGGGCGGAAGGGCAAGATAAGCTTTACAGTTCCATGACGCAGCTGTTGGAAAAGGTGGCGTCAGGGCAGCCGTAAGTGGGAGCTGTTCCTCCTGCAAGCTTGCTTGCGTCGGGTGTTGTCTATAGTCAGGCGCATGGCTGGGTGGTAAGGAAGTGACGATTCAGCCATAACATCTCGGGTTTGCAGCTGACGCTGCTGGCGCTGCTGACGCAGCGAAACCCTCGATTAGGGCGAAACGCCCTATGCCTGCCAATAGACTTTCCCCCTCCTGCAAGCTTGCTTGCGTTGGGTGTTGTCTATAGTCAGGCGCATGGCTGGGTGGTAAGAAAGTGACGATTCAGCCATAACATCTCGGGTTTGCAGCTGACGCTGCTGGCACTGCTGACGCAGCGAAACCCTCGATTAGGACGAAACGCCCTATGCCTGCCAATAGACTTCCCCCCCTCCTGCAAGTCTGCTTGCGTCGGGTGTTGTCTATAGTCAGGCGCATGGCTGGGTGGTAAGGAAGTGACGATTCAGCCATAACATCTCGGGTTTGCAGCTGACGCTGCTGGCGCTACTGACGCAGCGAAACCCTCGATTAGGGCGAAACGCCCTATGCCTGCCGATAGACTTCCCCCTTCCTGCAAGTCTGCTTGCGTCGGGTGTTGTCTATAGTCAGGCGCATGGCTGAATCGTTATAAAAAGTTTTAATTTTACAAATTAGTTGTTGTGATTTTGTGCAACATGAACTATAATGTACATTAAAAGAGAACAAGGAATAGACTGTCGCTGAAAAATGGCCGGTGTGTGGCGCCGGACATCTTTGAGGGATGGAATATATAATTAAAGGAGGACACCACCATGATTGAAATTATTGCAGGACTGAAAGGACACGGTAAAACGAAGCTTCTTATACAGAAAGTCAATGATGATATTAAATTGACGAAGGGAACGATTGTATATCTTGATAAAAATAACAAGCATATGTATGAGTTGAGCAATCAGATTCGTCTTATCGTGGTACCTGATTTTAATATTGAAAATACGGATATGTTCATAGGTTTCATCGCCGGAATCTTATCCCAGGATCATGATTTGGACAAGGTATATCTGGATAGCTTTATGACGACGGCCTGCGTGGATGGTAACCTTGACTATGCGATTAGCAAGCTGAACGTTCTTTCAGAGCGCTATGACGTAGATTTTGTTATCAGTGCTTCTATAGATAAAGACGATTTGTCCGAAGAGGTACAAAAATACATATCCGTTGCAGTGTAAGCTATGCTGCCGGACACGGTAAGGCTCGTTTGGGAGTCCTGATGCGAGGTGCGGGTCGTGTTGTTGCGACATCTTTGTTGTCTGCATTCCCGCATAGAGGCGGGAGTCATCTCACGTCTGATTTTATATATGAATTACGAAAAAGGGTGTTGCAAAAAAGAGTGACTGTCTCCCTGCTGAAGGCGGATGGAGGGAGAGCGGTTAAATGGTGTTTTGGGACACCCTTTTCCTGTTGCGCTCCGCTGGAAAGACGTGGTGACCGGGGAGATGCAATGTTGCTTTCCTTTTGTGAAAGGGGAGCATTTAACCCTAAAAGAAAGGCTGCAATATGACAGAACGATTGTATTTTCCCTACGGGGAATATTTAAGAGAAAAATATGGAGAAAAGGTATATAAACTTCCGGTCAATCTTCCGGTTTCCTGTCCCAATCGAAGGGAGGGGAAAAGTTGTTCTTTCTGTGCGGATGTGGGAACGGGCTTTGAAGCTTTACCGGGGAAGATTCCGGTTGGGAAGCAGTTGGAGGCCTCCCGGAAAAAGGTGGAAAAACGGTATCATGCCCATAAGTTTATTGCTTATTTTCAGAATTTTACGAATACTTTTCTCCCTCTGGAAACGTTGCTTTCCTACATGGAGGAGGCGGCTGCACAGCCGGATGTGGTAGAACTATGTATTTCCACCCGGCCGGACTGTGTCAGGGAGGACTATTTGGAGGCGTTTTCTCTGTTCAGGAAGGAGAAGGGGATTGAGATAAGCCTGGAACTTGGGCTACAGACGGTGAATTATCATACGCTACAAAAAATAAATCGAGGTCATGGGCTGGCAGAGTTCCTGGATGCGGTGCTGATGATATCCCGATACCAATTTCCCGTCTGCGTTCACATGATATTAAATCTTCCGGGGGACTGCATGGAAGATGCCAAAGAGGGGGCAAGGATTCTGTCATCACTTCCGATTTCCATGGTGAAACTTCATTCTTTATATATCCCTGTAAACTCTGTGTTGTGTCAGGAATACAGAGATGGTAAAATAAGCGTATGTTCAAAAGAAGAGTATCTGGACAGACTCTCGGAGTTTATGGCGCTGCTTCGCCCTGATATTGCGGTGGAACGACTGTTTTCCCGCATACCCAAAAAGGATGCCGCCTTTTGTAATTGGGGAGAAAGCTGGTGGAAACTGACCGATGAGTGGAAGGAACAGATGGAAAGAAAACATTATGTGCAGGGATGCCGATATCACTATTTAAAAGGCGCCGCATTAAATAGATGGGGTATGTGAGATGGAGCAAAAAAGGAAAAGGAATCTGCGGGAGCATGTCAATCTTGGGGTGATTGTCTTTCTGGTCATCGTGATATACTTGACTGCCTATGTGGTCACATATCTGGGGAAGGAAAAACTGGCGATTTATGAAGTGAGCCAGAGTAATATCTCGGATAGTATCATAAAAAAAGGAATGATTTTAAGGGAAGAATCGGTGGTGGAGACGGAGGAAGAAGGCTATGTCAATTACTATGTGAAGGATGGCTCCAGAGTAAAGCAGGGCGGCGTGGTTTACACGGTGGACACGACAGGAAAAATCCAGTCCTATATCAGTACCCTGCTCAACAAGAAGGACTCTGTGGGCACGGAAGAAAAAAAGCAGGTGTATGAAGATTTAAAAGTGTTTAGCGACAGTTTTTCCGACACAAATTTTTCCGAGGTTTATGAGGCGAAAAATAATATCGACAAAGACTTGATTTCCTACACGGATACTATCATCGCAGACAATAAAGAAAAGCTGGAAAAGAAGTACGGGGCGAACAGCTATATAGAAGAAAAGGCGAAGGAATCGGGGCTGGTATCCTTTTCTTCAGACGGATTGGAAGACATCGACGAGGAGTCTTTGACAAGAATCAAATTTAATTCCGGCGCTAAAATGAATAATTTGAGAAGCGAGGAAAAGATGGAGGCCGGGAGTCCTGTATATCGAATCGTGACAGACCAGAAATGGACACTGGCGCTGCCAGTCAGCAAAGATGAGTACAAAAGAATAAAAAAGACGGGAAATCAGGAAAAAGGTGGACAGACCGTCCTGCCGGTCACTTTCCAGAAAGATAATTTTTCCACGAAGGCGACGGTGGAATGTCAGAAAAAAAAGGATGGTTACTATGCATTTTTACATTTTGATAACTATGTGCAGCGCTATATAGACCAGCGATATCTGACGGTGGAGCTTCTTCTTTCTGAGACGGAGGGGCTGAAGATTCCGACCAGCGCACTGGTGAAAAAAGAAGTGTACAAGATTCCGTCTTCTTATTTGACCGCAGGCAGCAATTCATCCAAAAAAAATCAGGTCAACGTTCTGACGAAAAATAAAAAAGGAGAAGAAGTTTTGACACAGGCCAAGGTGTCCGTTTATAAAACTGAGGGAGATAATGTGCTGATTACATCCGAAAAGCTCAAGACAGGAGATAAGATATCAGATTTGGAAAAAGCCAAGACGTACACATTGAAAACGACGAGCCAGTTAAAGGGTGTGTATGTGGTCAATCAGGGTTATGCGGTATTCAGGGCGGTTGAAGTGATAAAAAATACCGAGGATTACTGTATTATTTCTTCAGAGCAAAGCAAGCTGGAACTATACGACCGGGTAATTTTAAATAGTGAGACCATCAAAGAAAATCAGGTGATTTATTAAAAAAAAAGAAAATGCGGGAGGAACTTATGCTAAAGGAAAATCTTTTCAATGTAAAACAAAAAATAGAGAAAGCCTGTGAGAGGGCGGGGAGAGACCCATCTGAGGTGACTTTGGTGGCGGTCAGCAAGATGAAACCGCTGGAAGACATTGAGGCTTTGCTTGAAGAGGGACAGATGGAATACGGAGAAAACTATGTGCAGGAACTGTGCGGGAAATATGAAGATGTCAGCCGACCGGTTCACTGGCATATGATCGGACATTTACAAAGAAATAAGGTCAAATACATTGTGGATAAAGTAAGCCTTATTCACTCGGTAGATTCCGTGCATCTGGCCAAACAGATTGAGAAGGAGGCGGCAAAAAAGAATTTGGTTGCAGAGGTGCTGATTCAGGTCAATGTGGCAGGCGAAGAAAGTAAATTTGGCCTGGAAGGAAGCCAGGTGGAGGAGATGATTCGGGAAATTGCTCTTCTTCCTCACGTCCATGTCAGAGGTTTGATGACAAGCGCTCCTTTTGTGGATAACCCGGAAGAAAATAGATGTTATTTTAGAAAATTACATCAATTATTTATTGACATCAGGGAGAAAAACATTGATAATGTAACTATGGACACCCTGTCCATGGGAATGACGAATGATTATGAGGTGGCCATAGAGGAAGGCTCCACCATGGTGCGGGTGGGAACCGGAATTTTTGGCCGGCGTAATTACAATATATAGGAGAGAGGAGCGCGGATATCGTGAGTATAGCGGAAAAGTTTTTAAACATGATGACCCTGAATGATTCCGAGGAATTTATGGACGAATATGACGAGGAGTATGAAGAGTTCATGGATGAGGAGGAGATGGAGCCTTCGGAGGAAGAAGACAAGGCAGAGCCGGTGAAAAAACCGGTACTTTCCTTCCGACGCAAAAGAAAAGAACCGGAAGTTCAGGAAGAAACAGTGGAAGAGGAGAGCAGAGTTGTTCCGTTTTACGGAAAACAAGAAGAAGGTGATATCGTGAAAGTAATCAAACCACAGGAGTTTAACGAGGCACAGATAGTGGCAGAGTTTTTAAAGGAAGGAAAAACTATCGTCGTAAATTTGGAGGGCATTGAGATTAGCCAGGCGCAGAGAATCATTGATTTTATCGGCGGTGCCAGCTTTGCGGTGGATGGTTCTTTGAAAGCAATTTCCAACAACATTTTTATAGTGGCTCCGGGCAATATTGAGGTTTCCGGAGATCTGAGAGATGAGATTATCAGTGAAAGTATGCTTTCCCCGGAACTGACGAAGTTTTAAAGACAAGGAGGGACACTATGTTGGAGAAGCGCCTTTTGGTGCAGGCCGAGGGAAAAAAGGCATATGATATTGTCATCGAAGATTCTTTTTCCAATTTGGCCGAAGAGTTAAAAAAATTTGACACGGACAAAAGAAAGATTTGTCTCGTGACAGAGCGGCAGGTGGCCTCCTGGTATCTGGATACGGTTTATGAGATTGTAGAGCCGGTGTGTAAAAAAGTAGATATTTTTATCTTTCAGGAAGGAGAATCCAGCAAGAACCTGAATACGGTCAACCAGCTTTATCGCTTTTTGATTCAGCATGAATTTGATCGGAAAGATATGTTGATCGCTCTCGGGGGAGGCGTGGTCGGAGATCTGACGGGATTTGCGGCGGCGACCTATTTGCGGGGGATTGATTTTGTTCAGGTTCCCACCAGTCTTTTGTCTCAGGTGGACAGCAGCATTGGAGGAAAGACAGGCGTTGATTTTCAGTCCTACAAAAATATGGTTGGAGCTTTTTATATGCCAAAGCTTGTCTACATTAATATCAGCACGCTGAAAACTCTGTCGGACAGAGAGTTTCACAGTGGCCTGGGAGAGGTCATCAAACACGGGCTGATTTGTGATGCTTCTTATTATAAGTGGGTCAGAGACAACAAGGAAAATATTCTGGCAAGAGACGAAAATGCACTGGCCCTTGTCGTGGAGGGAAGCTGCCGGATAAAGAGAGCGGTGGTGGAGGAAGATCCGAAGGAGCAGGGAATCCGTGCCCTGTTAAATTTTGGTCACACCTTTGGACACTCCATTGAGAAACTGATGGAGTTTCAGCTGACCCACGGAGAGTGTGTCGCCATCGGGTGTATCCTGGCGGCGGGTATGTCCCGTGACAGGGGGTATCTCACCGAAGCACAGTATACGGAAATCAAAAATCTGTTTCAGTATTTTGGATTTCCGAAGTTGCCGGAGGAGCTGGATTCCTGTGAGGTTATCAATGAGACGAGGCATGATAAAAAAATGGCTTATGGTTCCATCCGGTTTATCCTTTTAAGAGAACTTGGAAAAGCGGAGATATTTCGAGATGTGACGGAGGAGGAGATGGCGGCCGCCTTTTTATCCTCCGGGGAGCAGCATCTATGAAAAGGTATGTTCGAGCTTTTGTGAGCTGTGCACTTTTGGTACTCGTCGACCAGTTGTCTAAACTTTGGGCGGTGCAGACGTTAAAAGATGGAAATCCAATTCCTGTCATTCGAGGCGTGTTAGAGTTTTTATATGTAGAAAACCGGGGGGCGGCTTTTGGCATCATGCAGGGTCGCCAATGGCTGTTTCTCATCATCAGTCTGGCGGTGGTGCTTGGGCTGGTGTATCTTCTGCCAAGGATTCCCGGAGAGAGAAGATATCTGTGGCTTCGCCTCTGTCTGTATCTGGTGGCGGCGGGAGCTGTGGGAAACATGATTGACCGTCTGTTTCGGGGATATGTGGTGGATTTCTTTTATTTTAAGCTGATTGATTTTCCGGTGTTTAACGTAGCGGACATTTATGTCACGGGGTCTGCCTTTTGTCTGATGCTGTTGGTGCTGTTTTACTACAAAGAGGAAGACTTTGACAGAGTATTTCCCAGGAAAAAATAAATGGAACAAAAAAAAGAACAACAATATTACTACACGGTCACGGCGGAGATGGAGGACAGTAGGCTGGATAAGTTTTTGGCGGGAGAGTTGCGGGAACATTCCCGCTCTTATATCCAGAAGCTCATAAAAGAAGGAAAAGTTTTGCTCAACGGAAAGACGGGCAAAGCTTCGAGTCGTCTGCATGGGGAAGATTCTGTCGTGTTGACGGTTCCTCCTTTGAAGGAGCTGGAAGTTCTCCCTGAAAAAATGGACTTGGATATTTTGTATGAAGATAACTCCGTGATTGTCATAAATAAGCCAAAGGATATGGTGGTGCATCCCTGTCCCGGTCGTTATTCTGGCACTTTGGTCAATGGACTGCTGGATCATTGCCGGGAGCAGCTTTCAGGTATCAACGGCGTGTTAAGACCGGGGATTGTCCATCGCATTGACAAAGATACCACCGGGGCGCTGGTGGTGTGTAAGACGGACGGGGCGCATCGCAGTCTGGCGGAGCAGTTGAAGGTGCATTCTATCACGCGCAGGTACGAGGCGATTGTGTATCATAACTTCAGTCAGGAGGAAGGCACGGTGGATGCTCCCATCGGGAGGAGTCCCAGGGACAGAAAAAAAATGGCTGTGGAACCCAAAAACGGAAAAAGAGCCGTGACCCATTATCGGGTGTTAAACCATCTGAATCGCCGGTATAACCATATTGAATGTCGGCTGGAGACAGGGAGAACGCATCAGATTCGCGTGCATATGGCAAGCATCGGTCACCCTCTTTTGGGGGATGAAATCTATGGGCCAAAGCATGGAAGGCGAGACCTGGAAGGCCAATGTCTTCACGCCAGAATTTTGGGATTTGTCCACCCGGACACTGGAAAATACATGGAATTTGAGGCGCCTCTTCCTGAGTATTTTACAAAGCTTCTGGATGTTTATGGGGAGGGACGGTAAAGCGTAACTCAGCCGGAGAAACCGGCGATGAGGCAGCCGGATAAAATAAAAACTCCTTCTTTACAATAAAAGAGACTTGTGCTATAATACAGCGGTGTTTATGCCGATAGGGCATTTAGAAGAACCTTTGCCAGGATAGTGGAGTTACTCCGACCTTGTCTTCGTAAAGGTGTTTATTTATGTAAGGAGGACGAAACATGATTACAAAAGCAATGAAAGAAGAGCTGATTGCCAAATACGGAAGAAGCGAAGGTGACACAGGTTCACCGGAAGTACAGGTTGCCATTCTTACTGCAAGAATCAACGACCTGCAGGAACACTTCAAGGCAAATCCAAAGGATCATCATTCCAGACGTGGTCTGTTAAAGATGGTTGGTCAGAGAAGAAATTTACTTGGATATCTGAAAGAGAAAGATATTGAGCGTTACAGAACTCTGATTGAAAGATTAGGTTTAAGAAAATAATACACAAAAAGAAGGGCGCTGCGTTTGCGGCGTCTTTTTGCTTTCTTTTGGCGGCAGATATCTGCCCTGCCCCGAAAGATTGGGGAATCAGGAGGAGATTATGGGACGGATGTTTAAATGGATTTTCCTGGCGGTGGTCATATTGCTGCTGGGAATTGGATTCCGACAATATAACAACTATGAGAAAAAAAGAGAGATACGGGAGGATGCGTTGCTATACTTCAAAGAAGAAGATTATGCGAAGACTATCCAATATTTGGAAGAGGCCTTGGCGCTCCGCTCCCTTTTTGCTGCCGGTTTAAATCATGATATGACATGTTATCTGGCGGAGAGTCATTATCAGCTAAAAGAATATAAAGAGGCGGAGAAGATTTACGATAAGCTTCTCTCCGATGACCCGAAGGAGGCAAAGTATTACGAATTAAAGGGACGCTGTGCCAGGGAAGCGGGAGAACAAAAAAGGGCGGTAGACATATTTGAAGAAGGATGGGAAAGGACAAAAGACAGTGAATTTCTGGAAGATATCTGCGATATTTATTTGGAGGAAGGTAAATATAAAAAGGCGCTGAATTTCACCCGACAGGGTATCGAGGCGGGAGGAGAGACGCTCCGGCAGTTTATGTTTCAGGAAGTGATTATTTACGAGAAATCCCAGGAGTATGAGAAAGCATATGAGGCAGTATGCAAATATTGTGAGCAATTTCCGGAAGACGAAAGGGGACAGAGAGAGAAAATCTTCCTCTCCACGAGGGCGGCGTGACTGTACACAGGAAGTCGCCGCAGATTTTTATATAAAAGAAATGAACAGTCACAGTTCGTCCGGAAGGGACGGCGCTGTGGCCGGATGGCGCAGCGGTGATAATTTATTATAATTTATAGTGTCTGATATGTGTCAATCTGTTGACACTATATGCAAAGAATGATAAAATTATCCTAATACTAAAATAACTTATGGGACATAAAAACAATAAAAAAGTCTGGATTTGTCATCCCCAAAAGGCGCGTGCAGGCATCGTGCCGGGATTATGATGTATAACAGTTCTTTTTTTGTTTATACTGCATGGGTAGAGATATCATTTCAAAAAGAAACGAATCTGATATGCCTTTCACTTTCTTGGCGGTAATGGAACCGGTTATTTTTAGTCAGTTATTTATTATTCGGTGACAGCACTGTACTACAGATTGCGTCATCATTTTTAAGTAAAGGAGAAAAATATTATGGTATCACAGAAAATTACAATCAACAACCCACAGGGACTTCACATGAGACCGGCAGGCGTTTTTGCAAAGGGTGTTGCAAAATTTGAGAGCGATGTGACGATCCACTTCAACGGAAAGGCAATCAATGCGAAGAGCCTTCTGAACATTATCGGTGCCTGCATCAAATGTGGCGCAGAGATTGAGCTGGAATGTAACGGCCCTGACGAAGAAGAGGCATTGAAGACAGCAGTTGAGATGATCGAATCCGGTTTAGGAGAATAATAAAACTGTATATATGTCCAACAGGAAAGACGCGATGGGAGTAGTTTCCAAAGGGTCTTTTCTTTGAGAATGGCGGAAATGCAGACGAAAAGATGAGCAAGAGGGAGCGCAACTGTCTGCATGATGACTGAAGTGAAAACAGAAGGACGTTTGCAGGCTTTTGCAATAGAAGGATGTCTGCCGGAAGGCAGATAAGTTAATGATTATAGAGGTGGAAGTCATGTATACTGGTATTGGTGCATCTGCAGGGATTGGCATCGGTTCTGTCGTGATTGTAAAAGAACCGTCCCTGGCCTACAATAATGTCGAAATCAGCGATGTTGCCGCTGAAAAAGAGCGCTTTGAGGCTGCATTGGAACAATGCATTGCAAAGACGCAGGCTATGGCAGAAGATATGAAAACGCGCGTGGGGGAAAAAGAAGCAGAGATTTTGGAAGGGCATGTTTTACTTTTGATGGATCCGGAAATGACCGGACAGATTCATGCGAACATCGAAAATAAAATGTGTGCGGAAGCTTCCGTGGAACAGGTTTGTGATATGTATGCGCAGATGTTTGCGTCCATTGAGGATGAAATGTTCCAGCAGAGAGCTACGGATGTCTGCGACATTAAGACAAGACTGTTAAAGATTCTTCTCGGAGTGGAAGATTTGGATTTGGCTTCTGTGCCGGCAGGAACTGTCCTGGTGGCGGAGGATTTGACGCCATCTATGACAGCCGGAATTAATCCTGCAAATGTGGCAGGCGTGCTGACGGAGATTGGCGGAAAGACTTCCCACTCTGCAATTCTTGCAAGAGCGCTGGAGATTCCGGCGGTACTTAGCGTGGAAGGCATTGTGAGCAAGCTGGAAAATGGACAGCAGGTTGTTCTGGACGGCTCGACGGGAGAGGTGTTTGAGTCGCCGGATGCAGACTGCCTGGCAAAATACACGGCAAAAAGAGATGCCTATCTGGCTGAAAAGGCAGCGCTGAAAGCCTTCATCGGCAAGGAGAGTGCGACGAAGGATGGCCATGTGGTAGAGCTTTGTGCCAACATCGGCAAGCCGGAAGACGCCTTAAAAGTGGTGGAATGTGACGGCGAGGGCGTCGGTCTTTTCCGTACAGAGTTTTTGTTTATGGATCGTCCTCAGGTTCCTACTGAGGAGGAACAGTTTGAGGCCTATAAGAAAGTTGCCGAGACTCTCGAAGGAAAGCCTGTCATCATCCGTACCCTGGATATCGGCGGGGATAAGGAAATACCATATTTGGGACTTGGAAAAGAGGAAAATCCATTCCTCGGTTTCCGTGCAGTCCGTCTTTGTCTCCAGAGGGACGACCTGTATCGTCCGCAGTTAAGGGCGCTTCTTCGAGCCAGCGCTTACGGAGATATTAAGATTATGGTTCCTATGATTTCCTGTGTGGATGAGTTCCGCACGGTGAAGGGAATGTTAAAAGAGTTGATGGCTGAGCTGGATGAGAAGGGCATCGCATATAATAAGGACATCAAGGTCGGCATCATGGTGGAGACACCTGCAGCCAGTCTGATGGCGGATGTTTTTGCAAAAGAAGTAGATTTCTTCAGCATTGGAACCAACGATCTGACACAGTACACCATGGCAGTGGACCGCGGCAATCCGGATGTGGCTTATCTTTACTCCACATACAATCCGGCTGTGCTTCGTTCCATCGAGAGAGTCATAAAGGCCGCAAAGGCAGAGGGAACCATGGTTGGCATGTGTGGGGAGGCGGCGGCAGACCCACTGCTGACTCCACTGTTGCTTTCTTTCGGGCTGGATGAGTTCAGTGTGAGCGCCACCTCCATCCTGGCGACAAGAAAGGTGATTTCTCTTTGGACTATGGAGGAAGCCAACGAGGTTGCAAAGAAGGCAATGTCCATGGCTACGGCGGCAGAGATAGAAGAATATTTAAAATCAGTAGTAAAATAATACATGCCGAAAAGTGCAAGAAAGCATGAAACAGGCAAAAAAGGGTGTTTTTTTAAACACCCTTTTTGCCGCAAAGGGAATACGGATATGAGGGCAGAATTTAACGAAGAACAAAAAAAGGCAATCACTCACGGGGATGGTCCGGCGATGGTGCTGGCTGGCCCCGGATCGGGTAAGACGCTGGTCATAACATGGAGGATCAAATGGCTGATTGAAAGCAGAGGAATTCATCCTTCTAACATCCTTGTAATTACGTTTACCAGAGCGGCAGCAAAAGAAATGCGGCAAAGGTTCGGAAAGATTGCAGAGCAAGACAATTTGCCGGTAAATTTTGGAACTTTCCATTCTGTGTTTTTTATGATGTTAAGGTATGCGTACCGTTATAATGGAAGCAGTATCATCCGGGAGGAGGAGCGAAGGCATTTTATCAAGGAAGTTCTGGAGGGGACGGAGATGGAGATAGAGGACGAGCAGGACTTTATTTCAGGAATCTTGAATGAAATCAGTTACGTCAAGGGGGAGATGGTTCCTCTGTCCGTCTATCACAGCACCAACTGTGCCGATGAACTGTTTGTAACGCTATACGAAGGATATGAGAGCAGGCTGAGACAGAATCAGAAGATAGATTTCGATGACATGCTTGTTTTTTGTTATGAGCTTTTAAAACAAAGAGCGGATATTCTTTCCATGTGGCAGCATAAATTTCAATATATTTTGGTGGATGAATTTCAGGATATCAACAAAGTACAGTATGAAATTGTAAAAATGCTGGCGGGAGAGAAAGCAAACCTGTTTATCGTGGGAGATGATGATCAGTCCATTTATCGTTTTCGGGGGGCCAGGCCGGAAATCATGCTGGGATTTGAGAGAGATTTCCCGTCGACAAAAAAGATGGTGCTGGATATAAATTACCGGTGCAGCAGGGAGATTGTGGAGAGTGCGGCAAGACTCATTTCCCATAATAAAAAAAGATATGAAAAACAGATAACAGCAGCGAGAGGAGAGAAGGTTCCTCTGGTATATCGGCAGTATGAAACCGTGGGGGAGGAGGCGGAAGACATCGTAAACGGCATCCGCTTTTACATAGAAAAAGGAATTGAGCCGGAAGATATTGCCGTGATTTTTCGGACCAACACCCAGCCAAGGTTGCTGGCAGGCCGTTTGATGGAGCATAACATTCCTTTTCAGATGAGGGATGTGCTTCCCAATATTTATGAACATTGGATTGCACGAAACGTGATTGCCTATTTAAAGATGGCTGGAGGAGACCGAAGTCGAGGTCTTTTTTTACAAATTATGAACCGTCCCAAGCGGTACATTTCCAGGAAGATGATCACAGATTCTCCGGTGGATTTCCAGCGGTTGAAGCAGGAAACCTTCGGGAAAAAATGGCTGTATGAAAAAATTGATAAGCTGGAGATGGACTTGTACCTTATGAAGAAGATGGAGCCTTACGCCGCCATCCAGTATATCAGACAGGGAATCGGATACGAAGACTATCTGGAAGAGTATGCCCGGTTTCGCAAAATGAATCCGGAAGATTTGATGGAAATTCTAAACCAGATTCAGGAGAGTGCGAAGGAATATCACACGCTGGAAGAATGGCTGGACTATATTGAGGAGTACGGGAGAGAGCTGGAGAGACAGTTGGAAGCAGGACGCCGGACGGACCGTGGGGGCATTACTTTGACAACCATGCACAGTGCCAAGGGTCTGGAGTATGACGTCGTGTTCATCATGGATATGAATGAAGGGATTACGCCCCATAAAAAAGCGGTAAAGGAGACGGATTTAGAAGAGGAGAGACGCCTGATGTATGTGGCGGTGACGAGGGCGAGAACCTATCTCTTTTTATGTTCCGTAAAAGAAATGTATCAGAAAGAGGCGAAGCCTTCCCGATATTTAAGTGAATTGAAGTTGGGTGAAAAGGAGCTGCGCCCGGGAAATCGAATCCGGCATCGAAAATACGGAGAAGGAAAGATTGAAAAGATAACACAAGAAAAGATTTCTCTGAAATTTGACAGAGGAGGACGAGTGAAGACGTTTTCCAGGAAATATCTGATAGAGGGAAACTTGTTGGAGCTTTTATCAAAAGAAGAAAAATAATTTCACAGAGCTGTGGATATATGATACAATCATTCAAGAGTGCGCCGGCATTTTGCGGCGGCGCCAGGTCAGGCAGATGGAGATTTCCCATCTGCCTGTGTGTGGCCGTCTTGTCAGTGCTCGAAGGATTTAGGAGGTAATAAAAACATGATAGCAGAGATACTAAAGGTACTTCTCCTTGGAATTGTGGAGGGAATCACCGAATGGCTTCCCATCAGTTCCACAGGACATATGATTTTAGTGGATGAGTTTGTTAAATTGAATGTGTCAAAGGCTTTTATGGAAATGTTTCTGGTGGTCATTCAGTTAGGAGCCATCCTGGCGGTATGTGTCCTTTATTTTCATAAGCTTAACCCGTTCAGTCCGTCCAAATCGGCGGAGGAGAAAAAAGGAACTTTTTCTTTGTGGGGCAAGGTGATTCTCGGGTGTCTTCCGGCAGCCATCATCGGCATTCCCTTTGATGATACAATAGACGCCTTGTTTTACAATCCGCAGACCGTGGCATTTACCCTGATTCTCTACGGCGTTTTATTTATTATAGTGGAAAACCATAACAAGAAAAGACAGCCATCCACAACGACACTGGAATCTCTCACCTGCAAGACGGCCATCCTCATCGGATGCTTTCAGGTCTTGGCGCTGATTCCGGGCACTTCCCGTTCGGGCGCCACCATTTTAGGGGCGGTGCTTCTGGGAACCTCCCGCTATGTGGCGGCAGAATACTCCTTCTTTTTATCCATCCCGGTGATGTTTGGCGCCAGTATGCTAAAGATGCTCAAATATGGATTTTCTTATACGGGGCAGGAGGTAGTTATTTTGTTGACGGGCATGGTTACCGCCTTCGTGGTGTCGATTCTTGCCATCAAGTTTTTGCTGGGATATATTAAGAAAAATGATTTCAAGGCCTTTGGTGTGTACCGGATTATTTTGGGAGCCATTGTGGCGGCCTATTTTCTTCTGGTGAAATAAAATGAAAAGGCAGAGTATGACGCAGTGGTGTCAGGAAAGGATCCGCCAGATGATAAAGGCGCCCGGATGTTGTATTGACGCCACTGCAGGGACGGGGAGAGACACGCTGTTTTTACGCCGGATAGTATCGGAGAGTGGAACGGTGGCGGCCATGGATGTTCAGGAGGAGGCTTTAGCGCAGACGAGGGAGCGGCTGGAGCAGGAGGGATACCGGGATGTGAAACTGATTTTGGATGGCCATCAGAATATGGATCGATACTTCCCTTCGGACAGTGCCGATTTGATTATGTTTAACCTGGGCTACCTGCCCGGCGGAGACCACAGCATTGCCACCGGTGCGGCTACTACCCTGGAAGCATTGGAAAAGAGCCTGGCCATACTGAAAGAAGGCGGCGTATTGTCTTTGATGATTTACAGCGGTGGGGATACCGGATTCGAGGAGAAGGAGGCAGTTCTTGCCTGGTTAAAGAGACTGGATTATCGACGTTACCTGGTTTTGGCGGAGCAGTTTTACAACCGTCCGGGAAACCCTCCTCTGCCGGTGTTCGTACAAAAATGGTAGAAAATTGCAAGGACAGCGTCGGGATTGGGGTTGTGATGGCAGCTTTCCGCCACCCATCAAAAAAGTAGGGATAAAATTTACAAATAAACTTTAAGAAAGGAAAAGCTGAGGAGATGAGAAATACAATCATCTGACATATGCCGATCGGTATGTGTTTTTAGCAGCAGGCAGGAAAAAGATGGTGAAAGAAAGAGCGACTGTACTCAGTCAGAAGGAAATCGGAACGGACATTTTTGACATGGTGCTATCATTTCCGGCGGGGGCGAAAGAGGCGAAGCCGGGACAGTTTATTGCCATGTACTGCGAGGATGGCACGAAGCTTTTGCCAAGGCCCATCAGTATTTGCGGCATTGATGCCGAGGCTGGAACGCTCCGGGTCGTATACCGCATTGCGGGGGAAGGTACCCGGCTATTTTCCAGGAGGAAAGCCGGCGATACCCTGGAAGTGATGGGGCCTCTCGGAAACGGGTTTACGATGAAAGAAGAAGCGGCCATTCTCATTGGAGGCGGTATCGGAATTCCTCCTATGCTGGAACTGGCAAAACAGCTTCATGCAAAAAAAACGGTGGTGCTTGGCTATCGAAGCGAGCTGTTTTTGAAAGAAGAATTTGAAGCACATGCAGACGTGGTCGTGGCCACGGAGGACGGCAGTGCGGGAACAAAGGGAACGGTGCTGGATGCCATGCGGGAGGCGGAGGTGACCGGGAAGGTGATATACGCCTGCGGGCCGATGCCGATGCTCAAGGCTTTGGCGGAGTATGCTGAAAATCATGGCATGGAGGCGCAGATTTCCCTGGAGGAGAGGATGGCCTGCGGGATTGGCGCCTGCCTGGGATGTATTTGCAAGTCAAAACATAAAGACCATCATACCAATGTCAACAATAAGCGCATCTGTAAAGACGGCCCGGTTTTTGATGCAAAGGAGGTAGTGTTTCCATGAAATTAGAAGTGAATGTGGCAGGAGTTTCCTTTAAAAATCCGGTGACGACGGCCTCCGGCACCTTCGGCTCCGGCGCGGAATACGAGGAGTTCGTTGATTTATCCGCCCTCGGTGCGGTGACGACCAAAGGGGTGGCAAATATTCCGTGGGAGGGGAACGCTACGCCGAGAATTGCGGAAAGCTACGGAGGGATGCTCAATGCGGTAGGGCTTCAAAACCCGGGCATTGAGATGTTTTGTAAAAGGGACATTCCTCATTTGAAAGAAAAAAAAGCTTCCATCATCGTGAACGTTTGCGGAAAGACAAAGGAAGACTATGTGGAAGTGGTGGAACGACTGAGTGAAGAGCCGGTGGATTTGCTGGAAATCAACGTATCCTGCCCCAACGTGAAGGCAGGGGGCATCGCCTTTGGACAAAATCCCAACGCCCTGTATGAGATTACAAGAGCGGTGAAGGAGAAGGCAAAGCAGCCCATTGTGATGAAGCTAAGTCCCAACGTGACGGACATCACGGAGATGGCGAAGGCGGCGGAGGCCGGCGGAAGCGATGCGCTGTCTTTGATAAACACTATCACCGGAATGAAGATAGATATTCACAGAAGAAAGTTTGTGCTGGCAAACCAGACCGGAGGTTTATCCGGCCCTGCCATCCATCCGGTGGCAGTTCGCATGATATATCAGGTGCATAAAGCCTGCAAGCTCCCGATCATCGGCATGGGAGGCGTGATGACCGGGGAGGATGCCATTGAACTGATGATGGCGGGAGCCTCCATGGTGGCGGTGGGAACGGCAAACTTCCACAATCCGCGGGCCGTCATGGATGTCCTTGACGGCATCAAATCCTACATGAAAAAATATAATATAAAAGATATCAATGAGATTATCGGGTGTATGTAAGAGACAGGAGCGGTCGCAGCAGCGGCGGCTCCTGCAATCTTGTCCGGAGAAATGAGAAGAGGGGGGCGCACAGGTTCTCGGTAAGAATTTTGTAGTATTTGAAACGAAACAAAAGAATTCTGAGACTTCAGCAGTAAAGAACAAAAACTTTTCGCAATAAAATAGCTAAATTATATGCAGG
>JAUNJG010000091.1 GCA_030533385.1 Eubacteriales bacterium
GTATACAGGTAAATCCACGTTGCTACAAATGTGAGGTCACTTCATATTGTCCTACAAAGTAATCAGATGGTATCCGGCTGCCTTCAGCATCCGGTTCATGATAGCATTCCCCAAACCTTCCTCAAAAAAACTTTCGGAGTATATATAATCAAGCGACAGCTCATCACATTCCCGCAAAACGCGGTACAGCCCTGCCGCCACGGAGTCGGGATTCTTCCTGCTCCCGATAGATTTCCGTATTTCTGTGCAATACCTGTCTATCGTCTCTTCTGTGGCGATGACGCCCACCCTGTATCCCTGCAAAACCTTCTCTTTTGCCATCTCGTTGATTTTTTGGATGACCTTCTCTGCGGAACCTTCCACAAGGACAAGCTGTCCCTTCGGGGCGTAATGTTTATATTTCATCCCCGGGGCCTTCGCCACAACGTCTTTTTGCATCGTTCTTCCGGCCACCGCCGGATCTATCTCAACCTCCCCGGCCACTTCCTCCAGCATCTCCCTCGTGATATATCCCGGACGGAGAATCACCGGAATCTCTCCGGTCATATCGACAATGGTGGACTCAATGCCAATCCCGACGCTTCCCCCGTCAAGAATCATCGGAATCCTCCCGTCCATATCTTCCAGAACATGGGCGGCCGTCGTCGGGCTGGGTCTTCCCGAAAGGTTGGCGCTGGGCGCCGCAATCAACCTCCCACTCCTGCGAATCAGCTCCCTTGCGACGGGGTGGGACGGCATGCGCACTGCCACCGTGGGAAGCCCCCCTGTCGTCCCGTCGGGAACAATCTCTTTTTTATGCAAAATTACCGTGAGCGGGCCGGGCCAGAAGGCTTCCATGATATCTCTTGCCTTCTTTGTAATATTCCTCGCAATCCGCTCGGTCTGTTCTATCTCTGCAATGTGTACAATCAGAGGATTGTCGGAAGGTCTGCCCTTAGCATGATATATCCTGGCCGCCGCCTCGCTGTTTAAGGCATCGGCGCCAAGGCCATATACCGTCTCTGTAGGGAAAGCCACGAGTCCTCCGTCTCGGATAATCTGCCCTGCTTCTTCCAGAGCGTCCGCCGTCACAACCCTTGTTTTCATTCTGTCTACCTCTGTCTCATTAAAATCCTTGCGAAAACTGTGAATTATCACACACAGCCACTTTGCTAGTGTACCATGGTTTATGCAAAAAGTCAAAAATAAAATTCCAAAATTTGTAAACTTTGTGAATTAATTAACTTTAATTTTTTGTGCTTTTCGCCCTCTCATAAAGCATAGGATAAAACAGAACACTTCGCAGGACTTTTTTATGAAATCATTACATTTCCGAAAATTATCGCCCCGGTTTCTGACCCTTTTTATATCACTTCTTTTCCTCGCCCTGCTCACCATCGCAGACCTCTCAAAAACCTTTGATATTTTTGGAACTTCCTCTTTCTGCGTTGTCATAGATCCGGGACACGGCGGCGAAGATCCCGGCAAGGTCAGTGCTTCCGGCATCCGGGAGAAAGATGTGAATCTTGCCATCGCCCTGAAATGTAAATCTGTCCTGGAACAAAACGGCATTGCAGTCTCCCTGACAAGAGAGACGGACTGTAGTCTGGAAGAGGAAGGCGCCTCAAACAAAAAGGCCAGCGATCTGAAAAACAGAAAACGCTTTATCCTGGAACAGCCCTCCATCTCCTGCGCCGTAAGCATCCATCAAAACAGTTTCCCTGACAGCTCTCAACACGGTTCCCAGGTGTTTTATCAATCTGGCAGTGAGGAGAGCAAACGGCTGGCCTCCCTCATTCAGGAGCAGACCCGCCGGCTCACCGGAGAAGAAAACCACAGGGAGATCAAAGCCAACTCTGACTATTATCTCCTGCGGGACAATCCGGTTCCCACCGTCATCGCAGAAGTCTGCTTTCTCTCTAATCCTTCTGAGGCCGATATGATTACAGATGAAAATATGCAGGAGAAAGCCGCCTTCTCCATCGCCATGGGGATTATGCAATATCTTTATTCCTGACGCAGCAGATTGATGATATCACAGACAAAGGAAAAGGCTCTCCGCCAATACCTGCCTCTCAAAAGCGGATTTCCGGCCAGGCAGATTTTTTCTCCGGCGAAAAAAAAGCACCCCCTGATTATGGCCTGCCTCTGTCTTTTTATTGCTATCGGCCTCGTTCTATTATTATAATATATTTTACATTTCTCTACAATATTTTATTATTCCTTTCTTTAAAAAAAAACGAAGGATTCCCCTCTGTGGCTGATTTTAACACTTTACAGTTCTGGGAATAATGTTTATACTATACACACCACATAGCAGGCTCGGCTGTTAAAGGGAAAACGGAGGTTTTCCCCGAATATTTTCCCGGCAATGCCGCGCAATTTTGAAAAGGAAGTGAATGCATGAAATTAGAGAAATTAAACGACAATCAGATTCGTTGTACTTTGAGCAAATCTGACTTAGATAAAAGAGAACTCCGTCTTTCTGAGCTGGCCTACGGCTCCGCCAAAGCCCGCGCCCTGTTTCGGGATATGATTCAGCAGGCATCTATTGAACTGGGATTCGAGGCAGATAACATCCCTCTTATGATCGAGGCCATCCCTGTCTCCAATGAGTGTCTCGTTCTCGTCGTCACAAAGGTGGAAGACCCTGATGAGCTTGATACCCGGTTTTCCCGGTTCTCCAGCCCTTCCGACGATGAATTTCCGGAACATTTGTCCTACGATTCCGATTCTCCGGAAGAAGACTCCTTCGGGGAGGGGATTTTCGACATCCCTTCTTTTGGAGACTCTGACTCCTCCGAAAGGAGAGAGGGATCTGACCTGCCGGAAGACGCCCTGGATTTGATTGCTCCTTTCACTCAGGCCATCGCCCAGGCGAAAAAAGAAGTGCTGCGCAAGAAGAAAAAAGCCGCGCAAGAAAAAAAGGACGTACAGCATTACACATTTTCCAGTCTGGACACCGTGATACGTCTCAGCGGATTCCTCGTACCGTTTTACGCAGGAGAAAGTTCCCTTTACAAGGATTCCGCCGACAACTTGTACCATCTTTTCCTTATAAAGAGAGACTGTGAAGATGACTGCTTCCGGAGAGCCTGCACCATTGCTTCCGACTACGGACATCTGGCGCGCTCCTCTTATTCCAGTCTCCCTTATTTTGAGGAGCATTTTCAGAGAATCTTCCAGGAAAATGCGCTGGATCATTTAAACAAATTAAACTAAAAAATAAACGAAAGATACATCCGGTATTTGTCGAACACAGAGAAATTCTTTCCTTCTCACCAATCACGGCTCGCCTTGCAACCATGGCAGCCGCCACAAATACCGCCATCTTTTCTGCACATACGAAGATATCTTCTCCGGCTTTTCCGCCGGGGATGTCCCGGCGGACAGAGAGGCTTCTCCCTCGATTTTCCGCAGGGACACTTCACACCGACATGCGCCCCCTCTTTCGTCCGGCAAACATCATTTCGCCCGGTTCAGGCGCCGTCTGCCGGTCTTGTGCCACACAAAAAAGGCACGCAGATTTCTCTTGCTGACAAATCTGCGTGCCTTTTCCTATCATGATTAGGATCTCTTCTTTAATTATTTTTCTTTGTTTGCCAGATAGTCATTGATGCGGCCAAGAACCTGGTCTGCATCCATGCCGTGAACCATGCAGGCTTCCTCCAGGCTCTCCATCGCGGAAGAAGGGCATCCCACGCAGTGCATACCTGCTGACATTAAGATTGCCGCAATTCCCATATCCATCTGAAGCATCTCACCAATTAAAGTCTGTTTTGAAATCTGTGCTGCCATTTTATTTTCCTCCTGTTATTACATATAATATAATATCATCTGTTCTCCAGAAAAAAGAGGCACCGGGCAAGGCTGACACGCCATAAAAGCTCTGTGCCGTCTCTCTCTTCGGCTCTCGGCCGCTTCATTTCCAGTATAATACAGGGAATTAAAAAATTCAATAGTATTTTATATACAGGCTCGACGAAGGCAGCGCCCTCTTCCGGCGAAACCTTCCCGTCCGCACGACCTCTCTTAGCCGATTTCCTTCATCAGGCTGATCATCTCAATGGCTCCCAGCGCACAGTCATAGCCTTTATTTCCGGCCTTTGTTCCGGCCCTCTCGATGGCCTGCTCAATATTTTCCGTGGTGACAATACCAAACATTACCGGAATCTTCGCCTTCAGACTAACCTGAGCCACACCTTTGGAAACCTCATTGCACACATAGTCGTAATGGCTGGTTGCTCCCCGGATGACAGTTCCCAGGGCGATGACCGCATCATACTTTCCGGATTCCGCCATTTTTTCACAGATTAACGGAATCTCAAAAGCTCCCGGTACCCATGCCACATCAATGTTCTCCTCTTTCACGCCGTGACGAACCAGCCCGTCGATGGCGCCGCTTAACAATTTCGATACAATAAATTCATTAAATCTGGCACACACGATGCCGATTTTTTCCTCGCCGCCTACTAATTTTCCTTCAAAAACATTTACTCCCATTGTCGTTCCCTCCTATATTGTTTCTTTCTCAATGGTTTCCTTCTCGCCGTAGTCCGCCACCAAACGCCCATCCTTTAGAACTGCCGTCCGGGGACATCAGGCACTCCACATCTGTTTTCTGCCGGGAACCGCTCCGCATGAACCGACCTTCCCACTGCGTGCAGCTCCTGAAAACCACAGTCATTGTTCTCCGTGTCATTTTTCATGGACATATGGTTTAGTACCATGTATAATGTCCCATTTTTTCCTGCTTCGTCTTTAAATAAAATAAATCGTCCGTATTCGCTTCCATGACAATCGGCACTCTCTCCACAATCTCAATGCCGTATCCGGAAAGGCCGACCACTTTGGCCGGATTGTTTGTCATCAATCTCAGTTTATGAATCCCCAGATCCGCCAGAATCTGTGCGCCGATTCCGTAATCTCTCAAATCTTCAGGAAAGCCCAGCGCAATGTTGGCCTCCACCGTGTCCATGCCCTGATCCTGCAGCTCGTAGGCACGGAGCTTGTTGATAAGGCCGATGCCCCGGCCTTCCTGCCTCATATAAAGCAGGACTCCCCGGCCCTCTTTTTCCAGCATCTTCATGGCAGCTCCGTACTGCTGTCCGCAGTCGCACCTTCTGGAACCCAGCGCATCCCCGGTTAAACACTCGGAATGTACCCGGCAAAGCACCGGTTCTCCGTCGCTCACATCGCCTTTTACGATGGCTACATGATGCTCCCCGTTTAGTTTATTTACATAGCCATAAATGCGGAAATGTCCGTAGTGGGTAGGAAAATCTGCCTCCGCCTCACAGCTTACGAAACTTTCTGTCTTACGTCGGTATGAAATCATATCTGCGATGGTAATGATTTTCAGGTCATGTTTTTGGGCAAATTCTTTCAGATACGGTACTTTTGCCACGCAGCCTTTCTCATCCAGGATACCGCAGCGAAGTCCCACCGGGGCAAAGCCAGCCATCGTCACCAAGTCTACCGCCGCCTCCGTAAATCCGGTGCGCTTCAACACGCCTCCCGGCAGAGCCACCTTGGGAAACATCATTCCCGGTCGCTTAAACTTATCCGCCGATACATTCCTGGCTGCCGCTGCTCTCACTGTCTTTGAGCGATCCTCAGCAGAAATTCCCGTATCTACGTCCACGCTGTCTATGGATACCACCGAGGACGCCGACTGCCTGTTTCCCATCCAAATCAGCTCTTCCACTCCGATTTTTCTTGCCACATCCTCAGAAATCGGCATGGTCATCATGCCTTTTCCATGAGTCAGCATGAAGTTTACTGCCTCCTGGGAAGCAAATTCACCCGCCATAATCAGGGCGCCGTCATTGTCCTCCTCCCCGTCGTCTACTGCGATGACCATTCTTCCATTTTTTAGTTCTTCGATGGCTTCCTCCACCTTGTTAAACTTGAATGTCTCCATTTTTATCCTCCTAAATCCACTATGATGTCTGTATTTTCTGCTAAAATCCATGGCTTTGTAAAAAATCCAGGGTGATGCCTCCGCCTTCTTTTTTTTCCTCCGCCTCACAGCGAAGAAGCTTCTCTACATATTTCCCCACCATATCTGTTTCCAAATTTACCGTATCTCCCGGTTTTTTGTCAAGCAGGGTCGTATGCTCTCCGGTATGAGGAATCACGGACACCGCAAAACTCTTGTCATCCACCCTCGCCACCGTTAAGCTGATGCCATCGATGGTGATGGAGCCTTTCTCCACAATGTAACGAAGCACCGCCGGGGTCGTTGTGATGGTAATCCATATGGCGTTGTCGTCCTTCTCCATAGCTATAATCGTTCCCGGGTCATCCACATGACCTGCCACGATGTGCCCTCCAAAGCGACCGTCCGCCGCCATGGCCCTCTCCAGATTCACCCGACTTCCGCTTTTTAGCTTTCCTAAATTCGTTCTTCGCAATGTCTCGTGCATCACGTCCACGCTGTAGCTGTTCCTGTCAAAAGAAGTGACCGTAAGGCACACGCCATTCATGGCAATGCTGTCACCCAGATGGATATCTTCCATAATCTTTTTCGCCTGAATGGTAATGACCGCCGAATTGGCTCCCATTTTTATGCTTTTGATTTCGCCCACTTCTTCAATAATTCCTGTAAACATTTCCGTCTCCCGCCTTTACTGCACCGTATTTCTTCTGATTTTCCCTTCGTCTTTTCCATCCATTTTTAGTTGACACTTTTTATCATGATTCCATTCTTTGAACCATACTGCTCCCACACTGCCTGCATCATCCGGCGGAAAAGCATCTTTCGCTGTCATCCGACAGCCCCTGTTTTGATTTCTCTCTCGGGATGTGGCGCCCTCCTGCACGACTTAGCTTTTCCTGTACTCTATCAAAATATCCTGCCCCAGCATACGGATGTCCTTCCTGACAAACTGCCAGGCCTCCGCCGGCAGGGCCACCCCTCTTCCTTCCACCGGAGTCTTCGCTGCAGCCCCGCCGAAAATTTTGGGTGCGATATAACAGTAAGCTCCGGAGACGATGCCGCTTCTTAGCGCATTCTCATTCAGCGTGCCTCCGCCTTCCAGTAAAATCCCGTCTATCTCCTGCTCTCCCAGTTTTTTCATCAACTCGGGAAGAGACAGGACGAGACGTTTTTTCTCCTCGTCTTCCACCGCCGGAAGCCTCAGCACGGTTACCCCCTGCTCTTCCAGAATCGCTGCCTTTTTCGCCATCGTTTTCGCCGCCTCCGGCATCTTTTTCAGGACTTCCTCCTCCAGACATGCCACGACCAGCGGCTGCTGTTTCGCCGTGCGGACAAGCTGGCTATCCATGGGAATCCTCAGATAATCATCACAGATGATACGAACGGGATCCCTTCCTCCCTCCATGCGGCAGCTGAGCATAGGGTCGTCCGCCAGCACCGTTCCGATGCCTGCCATAATGCCTTTATAGTGATTGCGAAGACGCTGCACATGGTTTCTTGCCTCGCTTCCTGTCACCCACTTGGACTCTCCCGTGTAACAGGCGATCTTTCCATCCATGGTCATGGCGTACTTCATCGCCACGAAGGGCATCTTCGTCTGAATATAATGAAAAAACACATCGTTGATAGAATCACATTCCTCTTTCATGAATTGTGATTCCACCTCGACACCATGTTCCCGAAGTATCCGGAATCCTTTTCCTGCCACCAGCGGATTCGGGTCATCGGAACCTGCCACCACCCTGGAGATGCCTTCTTCAAGGATGGCTTCCGTGCAAGGCGGTGTCTTGCCGTAATGACAACACGGCTCCAGCGTCACATAGATAGTACTGCCTTTAAGGTCATGGCCTGCCGCCCTGGCGTGAGCGATGGCGTTTCGCTCCGCATGAAGCCCTCCGCACCTTTCATGCCATCCCTCTCCTAAAATCTCTCCGTCCCGGACGAGCACCGCTCCCACCATCGGGTTCGGATTCACATGGCCGCTGCCCCTCTTCGCCAGCTCTATGGCTCTTTTCATGTATTCTCTATCATCCATCCCGCTCTCCTCCACATAAAAAAAGCCTGAAATCCATTGTCCTCACAATCAATCTCAGGGCTTATTATTCTAAAGGATATCTTTCCTAACTGTAACATGTGCAAATCCATCTTCTCTCATCCGGACTATACCGTCGGCTCCGGAATCTCACCGGAATCCTGCCTCTCGGCTCGCGGGCTACACAACCGTGATTACCGCCGGTAGGGAATCTCACCCTGCCCCGAAGATTCATTCTTTTTTCCTTAGTCATTATAACTCATTATTTCCTAATACACAAGGACTTTTTTTGTAAAAAATATATAACAGATAACAAAACCATCTCTTTTTTCTCCAGCCTCCACGGTTGCTCTGCAAGAGCGAACCCCCATCTCTGCTACTTTTCGCTGCCAAAAACAGACAGGATGACCGGCCCAAGCTTCCGGCATCCGAGCCGGCACTCTGAAATATCGGAAAAAATAGACAGACGATTTTTCCTATAGTATAATCCCGTCTTTGACACTTTATAGAAAACAAAATCGCTGTATACCCTGTAAA
>JAUNJG010000017.1:0-32393 GCA_030533385.1 Eubacteriales bacterium
TGATCTCTTCCCTTTATTTTTTTCTTTTTTGCCAATGATAATTATACTCTAAGCGGAACTTTATGCAAAATCTGCCATTCTCATGGATGGCTCCAATCAAAGGGTATTGTTCGGAAAAGAAGAAAATACGCCGCTTCCCATGGCAAGCACCACCAAAATCATGACCTGCCTTTATGCTCTGGAACATGGACAGCTTTCGGATGTGGTGACCATTTCTTCCAATGCGGCCGTCGCTCCGAAGGTACATCTGGGTGTCTCCTCCGGACAGCAATTTCTTCTTTCTGATTTGCTCTATGCTCTTATGCTGGAATCTTACAATGATGCCGCCGTCGCCATCGCCGAACATATCAGCGGCTCCGTGGAAGCTTTTTGCCGGGCCATGACCGAGGAGGCCAGGAATTTTGGCTGCTACCACACCTCTTTTGAAACGCCCAACGGGCTGGATAGCGATAACCATTTTACGACGGCCAAAGATTTGGCCATTTTAACTTGCCGTGCTTTGGAAAATGACGCTTTCCGCTCCATCATTTCGGAACCGTCCTATTCTATCCGGGAACTTACCACCGGGAGAATCTGGAATCTGCAAAATAAAAATGCTTTTTTGTCTTCTTACCCCGGCGCCATCGGCGTAAAAACCGGGTTTACAGGTGATGCCGGATATTGTTTTGTTGGCGCCGTGGAAACACCGGAACGTCTGCTGATTTCTGTCGTCCTTGGCAGCGGCTGGCCACCTAACCGGGGATATAAATGGAAGGACACTCGAAAGTTGATGGATTACGGACAGGAGAATTTTCACCCTGCCACTGTCTCCCCTTCTGACGGGCTTCCCGCCCAGCTTCCGGTCATTCACGGCCAGGCTAAAATCTGCGAACTTCTACTGCCGGAGGATGTCTCTCTCCTCCTGAGTGAATCGGAGCAGGTGACCTTCTCCCACAATCTTCCCACCCAACTGGAGGCTCCTGTACATAAAAACGACTGCATCGGCACCGTCACCCTCTTTATTGACGGAAAAATACACAGAAAATATCCCGTGTATGCCGCCGCTTCCGTCGAATCCATCCGCTATCCCTGGTGCTTCCAGAAGATGATGAAAGCCTTTTTCTTCAGGTGACAAAAACAATTTTATATTTCATATTTCTTGACAAACGCAAACCAGAAGATTATAGTGTGTATATAAAACCATCACACTTATACGGAATTTTTCTATAAGAAGGCACTGCCTGTGTATATAGGGGAAAATGTTTGAGAAAGGAGGTCGGCTGCTCCTCCCGCCGCCTAAGGGAAGTGGGACCGCAGCCTGACAGATTGTATTCTTATTCACTATCGAAAATTATTATTTCCAGCGGGATTGCGGCTCTTTGTATCATTGCTGTGAAATTATTTTAGATTGGAGAAAAAATCCGAAATTGAGAAATATGTTTTTTGTTCGCCAAAGTTTTCCACACAAAAAACACAGCCTCTTTCTATATGTCCAATATGTTCATCTCCCCGGCATATCTGGTTGATGAAAGACGAACTGAAAAGTCCGGCCATCACAAACAGATGCCAGCGGCAGCGTGCAAACACAGGACATGATAAAAAGAGGCTGCTCATTCAAAACATAACCGTTCCCTATCTTCCGATCAGGGTATTATACAACTCTTCATACCGTTTTTTCGATACACCCCAGGACAGATCTTTATTCATGCCCCGTTTGAGCATGTTGTTCCAAACCTTTTTCTGCTCAAAATAAATGTATTTACTGTAATTGATGGTATTCACCATGTCATCACCATTGTAGTTCGTAAAGGAGAAGCCATCGCCCGTATCTTCAAACTCATTGAGCGGCTGTACCGTATCTTTCAGACCGCCGGTCTCCCTGACGATCGGAACAGTTCCGTAGCGGAACGCAATAATCTGAGTCAGGCCGCACGGTTCAAAGAGAGACGGCATCAGGAAGGAATCCGCCGCTGCATAAAGCTTATGGGCCAAATCATCAGAATAAAGAATATTGGCAGACACCTTATCCGGATAGCGGTACGCATAGTAGCGGAACATATCTTCATACCTCTGCTCTCCCGTACCAATGACTACCAGCTGGGTATTGTCGTCCACAATGCGTTCCATGCCATACTGAATCAAGTCCAGGCCCTTCTGGCTGGTCAGGCGGGAAATCAGGCCGATAAGGTATTTATCCGGGTTGACCTCCAGTCCCAAATCCCTTTGCAGGGCAGCCTTGTTGGCAGCCTTTCCTTTTTTGTAGCTCTTCATATCATAATTTTTGTAAACCGCTTTGTCCGTCTTCGGATTGTAAATATCATAATCAATGCCGTTGACAATGCCGAACAGGCTCTGGTTTCTTGCGCTGAGCAGACCGTTCAACCCCTCCCCATAATAATCCGTCTGGATTTCCTGGGCGTAAGTATGGCTCACTGTGGTAATAAAATCAGCGTATACCAGGCCGCCTTTTAACATGTTGGCATCTTTTTTGTACTCCAACTTATCCGGCGTAAACAGGTGAGATGGAAGTCCGGAAAGACCACGGAAAGTCTTGATGTCCCACACGCCCTGGAAGCGAAGATTGTGGATGGTCATAATCGTCTTGATGCCCCAGAAAAAAGGGTTAGATGCAAATTCCGTCTTTAAATATACAGGAATAAATCCGGTCTGCCAGTCATGACAATGAATCAAATCCGGCCTGAAATCAACGATTGGCAGGATGGACAACACTGCCTTACAGAAGAAAATGTATTTTTCCACATCCGTTCTCGTGTCCGCATACGGCTTTTCCGCTCCAAAATAATCCAGGTTGTCAATAAAATAGTAGGTAACGCCATTGTATTCATACTGCATGACTCCGACGTGGGTGTGTGGAACCAGCGGTCCGGTACCCATATAAAAATGTGTCACATAGTGAAAGGCATTGCGGTACTGATCCGGAATCCCCCGATAATTCGGCATAATTACTCTGACATCCCATTCGTTCTTATCAAACTCCTTCGGCAACGCTCCTACGACGTCCGCCAGGCCACCAGTTTTCATAAATGGAACACATTCAGAAGCTGCAAATAAAATCTTCTTCATTGTAATCCTCCTCAATTAATGCAATAACATACTTTAAATTCATTGTACAACACTTTCTTATGAATTACTATGATAATTTTGCAAATATTTCTCTAAAAATGTAAGAAATGTCCGCATTTCTTCGTCAGTACCGATAGTAATGCGAAGATAATTGTCGATTCTTTTTTTATTGAAATATCTCACATAAATGCCTTCTTTTCTGGCCGCCTCAAAAATCTCCTTCGCCGGCACCTTTTCATGGGTGACAAAAAGGAAATTGGAGGCAGAGTCAGGGAAGGAAAATCCCAGTGTTCTCATCTCCCCCTTGAACCACTCTCTCGTACTGACAATGCGAGCCACCGTCTTTCGGAAATATGCCTCATCTTTGATAGAAGCCGCCCCCATGACGATAGAAGGTTCGTTCATGGTGTAAGAATTAAAGGAATACTTCACATCATTCAACGCTTTTATCAATGCCGGAGAACCCATGGCATATCCTATCCTGAGCCCCGCCATAGAGCGGGATTTGGAAAAGGTCTGCACCACCAGCAAGTTTTCAAACTCTCCTAAGAGGCTCTGCGCCGATTCGCCTCCGAAATCAACGTATGCCTCGTCCACAATGACAATGCTCTCCTGATTGTGAAGAACAATCTCTCTGATTTCAGAAAGCGGCAAAGCCAGCCCGGTCGGAGCATTGGGATTCGGGAAAATGATTCCTCCATTTTCTTCATAGTAGTCTTCTTTTTTTATGCAAAATGTTTCATCCAACGCCTTTGTTTTATAGGGAATCCGAAATAAATCTGCCCAAACATCATAAAAAGAGTAGGTGACGTCCGGAAACAGCAACGGTTTGTCGCTGTTAAAAAAGGTGAGAAAGGACATGGCCAGCACGTCGTCAGAACCTACACCTACAAAAACCTGCTCCTTCGGAATCCCTTTGTATTCCGCAATGGCCTCTACCAACGCCGATGCTGCCGGGTCGGGATAGAGACGAAGCTCTCTCATTTCCTCCAGCGCTTTTTGCACTGCGGGAGACGGCGGATATGGATTTTCATTCGTATTTAACTTAATAACCGAGGCGTCCTTCGGCTGTTCGCCCGGCACATAAGGAACCACCTTCCGAATATTATTTTTCCACACTTTTTCCTTCTTTTTCATTATGCCTGCATCTCCTGTAATTTGCTCAGCTTGGCCGCCTGATCTGCTGCAGTGAGGCTGTCAATCACCTCATTCAAATCTCCATTCAAAATACCTTCCAGGCGGTGAAGGGTCAGCTTGATTCTGTGATCGGTCACCCGTCCCTGCGGGAAGTTGTAAGTGCGGATCTTTTCCGCCCTGTCTCCGGTACCAATCTGACTTTTCCTAAGTTCCGCCTCCGCATCGTGAGCTTTGGCGCTCTCCATCTCATACAATCTGGCTCTCAGCACCTTGATGGCCTTGTCCTTGTTTTTCAACTGAGATTTTTCATCCTGACAAGAAACTACAATACCAGTCGGGATGTGGGTCAGACGCACAGCAGAGTCTGTTGTGTTGACGCACTGTCCGCCGTTGCCGGATGCGCGGAACACGTCAAAACGACAATCGTTCATATCCAGATGCACGTCCACTTCCTCCGCCTCCGGCATGATGGCAACCGTGATGGTAGAAGTATGAATCCGCCCTCCCGATTCCGTGGCAGGAATACGCTGTACCCGGTGTACTCCACTCTCATATTTCAGGCGGGAGTAGGCTCCCTGTCCGTTAATCATAAAAGAAACTTCTTTGAATCCTCCGATTCCATTTTCATTGACATCAATAAACTCGGTCTTCCACCTTTGGGAATCTGCGTAAGATTTGTACATCCGATACACCTCAGCCGCAAATAGGGCTGCCTCGTCTCCCCCTGCTCCGGCACGGATTTCCACAATCACGTTTTTCTCATCGTTCGGATCCTTAGGGAGGAGGAGAATTTTTAACTCTCCTTCACATTTTGCCTCGGCTTCCTTCGCCTCAGACAGCTCCTCCTTCAGCATCTCCCGCATTTCCTCGTCATTTTCTGATTCCAACATCTCCACGCTGTCCTCGATCGTCTGCTTTGCCTCTTTATATTCTTTATATTTTTCTACGATAGGAGTCAGGTCGTTTTGCTCCTTCATCAGGCTTCGGAACCGATCCTGGTCATTGACCACATCCGGCTCGCTCAACTCATTCATGACTTCTTCCAGCCTCTTGACCAAATCTTCTAATCTATCAAACATGCGCTACCTCCTTCATTTGTGGCACAGGCCGCCTCCCCAGAACTACCCGGTCCAAGCCGGCCAAATCTTTTTCTATCGTTATTTCCTCCATGCCCTGCATTTCCATCAACACTTTTACGTCTTCCCCCTGCTCCATGCCGATTTCAAAAATCAGGCGTCCTCCCGGATTCAGGAAGTTTTTTGCTTCCCGACAAATCTCCCTGTAAAAATACAGACCGTCTTCCATGCCGTCCAAAGCCAGGTGAGGTTCATAATCTCTCACCTCCGGCATCAGACCGTCAATCACCTTCGTGGGAATGTACGGCGGATTAGAAAGAATGAAATCATAAGTATCCGTGATCGTTTCAAAAAGATTTCCTTCTACATATTGAAGCTCGGCTCCCAGATTTTCGGCGTTTCGTCTGGCCACAGCCAGCGCCCCCGATGAAATATCCGCCACCGTCACCTCCGCCTCGGGACACAGCAGCTTCACGCTGATGCCGATGCAGCCACTGCCGGTACATAAATCCAGCACTTTTCCTGCCTTTTGCAAAGGGCCGTTCCGGCGCAAAAGAGCAACCGCCCGCTCCACAAGCACTTCCGTGTCCTGTCTTGGAATCAACACATTTTCATCTACATAAAAATCATATCCCATGAAAGAGCAGGTCCTCATGAGATACTGGAGAGGAATCCGCCTCTCCCTTTGCAGCAGCACCTTCTCTATCTCCGCCCACTGCCCTGCCGAAACTTTCGTCTCCGGCCCCATATAATAGTCCGCCCGGCTTATACCCAGCTTCCACTCCAGAAGTACCCAGGTTTCATATTCAAAACTTTCAATTCCGGCTTCCCGCAGACGATGACTCACCATCTCCCGCAGTCCCTTCCATGTTTCCGGCACCATCTCTCAATCCTCCAATTCGCCCCGGCGCATGGCCGCCACATATTCCTTCCAGTCAAACACGCTCTCCACCGAGGCGATAGCCACCTCCAGCATCTCATCATCCGGTTCTCTCGTGGTCAGATATTGCAGGGACAGCCCCGGTTTGCTCAGTATTTCCACCAGCTTCGACTGGCTCTTTCCTGCCAGTCGGATAAATTCATAAGAAATCCCTGCAATGACCGGAACCAAAACAACCCGAAGCACCATTCTCAGGACAACCTGATCCACCCGAATAAATAAAAACATCAGGATGCTCACAATCATAACAATGAGCATGAAACTTGTGCCGCAACGTTTGTGGAACCGAGAATACTTGCGAATGTTCTCAGGCGTCAAATCTTCTCCGTGTTCCAGACAGTTGATTGTTTTATGTTCCGCCCCATGATACATAAATACCCGGCGAATATCTTCCATCTTAGATATGAGCCACAGATACAGCAGAAAAATCCCCACCCGAAACACACCCTCAATCAAGGTGCGCACCGTGTAGGAAGTGATGGCTCCCTTTAACAGATGGGAGAGGTAAAAAGGCAGCAACATAAAAATAATCACTGCCATAACCACGGAAAAAGCCATGGTCACACCCATTACCACACTCTCCAGCCGGTCTCCGAAAATCCGACCCAACGCCTTCTCTAGCCTGCCCGGTTCCTGCTCTTCTTCCTCATAAAAAGAAGAAGAGAAGGCCAGTGTTTTCATTCCGATATATAACGACTCCCCAAGTGTTACCATCCCCCTTATAATAGGAAGTCCCAAAACCGGATAACGGCTGTCCAGACTTTCATAGGCATCCTTCATAATTTCGATTTCATGGTTCGGTTTGCGAACAGCCACAGCGTAATTTTCTTTATTTTTCATCATCACGCCTTCCATGACAGCCTGCCCGCCTATACTGGTTCTTTTCAATGCATTTCCTCCCACATCTCAAAACACACACTTGATTAAGGAACGTCCTTTCATTCCCGCACACCTGCCACTGACAAAAGCAGGGATCTTTTTCCATCAAGATAAAGAGAAAGCGACGACGCTTTAATCACGATATCCTGCATCATGAGAAAGCGCCGCCGCCTCTATAAACCTTATGGTTATTAATCCTGAGTCATGCCATATTTACGATTGAACTTGTCAATACGTCCACGAGCCTTGGCAGCTTTCTGCTGTCCTGTGTAGAATGAATGACATTTAGAACAAATCTCTACATGGATATCTTCCTTAGTAGAACCTGTCACGAATTCGTTGCCGCAGTTGCATACAACCTTTGCCTGATAGTAATTTGGATGGATTCCTTCGCGCATCTTTTTCACCTCTTTTTTACCTTCATATATTCTATGCCGCCTGTGGCGGAAGTTCTCTTTTTTCCTGTCTATCTCTTTCTCTGCGAAAAAAGATATCACTGCTGTTTCGACAGCTTTTTCATTATAGCATAACCAACAGATGAGTGCAAGCATAAAATTCACGAAAATATTGGATTATAAATCCGGTCTGATAAATCATTCACAAATTTGAAGCTTACCACCTACCAAAAACAACCAATTTACGATATTGTTCTTTTGTCAATCATGATATCAAATATAGGGAGGATGACATATATGTATCTGAATTTACTTTTTTCACATTTTCAAAATGAACTGACAGAAACATATTTTGAAATATGCCGTTATTTCATTATCACGCAGCGCTCCGACCAGGCCGACGACTGTCTCCGGCTCGATTATTACAAATCTCTCATCCTGATTTCTCCGGTACCTTCCCTTTCTCCCGGAAATAAGCTGGATCTGGAAATCATTTCTTCCTCCATGGAAGTCCGAAAACTTCTTTTGAACATTTATCCGGCAGAATTTATTCTTGAAATTATCTACTCAGGCCTCCACGGATTTTTTGACAAAATGGAAAAATACGCTGCCGTAGACGTGCAGCTCCGGTCAGTTCCCGAACTTCACAGCTTCTTTACAGCCATGACCCCCATCATCATAGAGCGTCTCCACGCAATCATTGATGACATCTGTGACATACTCCCACCGCCTATGCAAGCATAGAAGCGGTGGCTTCTCGCTCAAGAGTATTGTTCAGCCTTCATCCTGTTTCCTTATGGTATTTCATCTTTGCTACATTGGGTTAAAAAAAACTCTTCCTGCCCATTCCATGTCCACCTTCATGAAGGAAGGTTTAGAATGAAGGCGTATCTGTTTTTTATACTCCTCCTCCGTCTTTTTATAAAGATCCATCTGAAGGGGGATCCGACCGATTCCTTTCTTCTCGAAAAATGCGAGAAAACTCATTTCTTCCTTATAATAGTCAAACAGAATATTCATCAGCGTATCATTTTTCAATTCCCGTTCCAACTGTCTTAAATACTGAATTTTCACCAACTCTATCACCCTGTCATCCAGGTGATTCTCTGCAATCATGATTTTTTCTTTCAGGTCATTGATATTATCCACGATACGAAATGACATGGCCTTCTCTTTTTCCTGGATTTCCGGCAGACATTCTTCCTGCCCCGGAAGATAAATCATCAGCTTACGTCTGCTGTCTACATAAGTAGTTTCATAGGTCAACGGTGCCTCCATGCCACAGTTTTCACAATGAAAATAAAAAATCCGATTCTTTAAAATATCCTCCTTCATCCCGGGTTTCTCCACGGCATTGATCACAGAATACTTTTTCATCTGATGTATCTTTCCGCATTTTGGACACTTCAGTTCCTCCACCCGGTAGTTTGTCTGTCTGTTCCGGTTCATGATCCATCCTTCTTTCTGTATATTGTCAACCATATTATTTATATTAGTTGACAATTTTTTCTTTTTTATTATATAATACACATAATTTTTTCTCATCAGAAAAAATTATGTTGCCATAAAATTTTTGTATGTGTTTCTTATCATACAACTAACTTTGCAAATAAGCAAACAGAAAGGAATGATATTATGCAAAAAAAATCACAATCTTCAGAAAAACGTACCTTTTCCACACCCCAGATGGCATTGACAGCAATCATGACTGCCATCATGTGCATCCTCGGGCCTTTGTCCATCCCGATTCCTATCAGTCCCGTTCCCATCACCCTGACGAACCTCGTCATCTATTTTACCGTCTGTTTCCTGGGATGGAAGCTGGGAACCATCAGTTACCTTTTATATCTCATCATCGGGTTGATTGGCCTTCCCGTGTTCTCCGCCTTTGGCTCCGGCTTTGGAAAACTTTTCGGGCCGACGGGCGGCTATCTCATCGGTTTTATCTTCATGGCCATCATCTGCGGCCTGTTTTTTGAGAAATACACTAACAAAGCCATCCTGTTCCTCGGCCTCATCCTCGGCTCCGCCGTCAACTACGCCTTCGGAACTCTCTGGCTTGCATGGCAGGCGAACCTCACTTTCTCTCAGGCTTTGTGGGCCGGAGTCATTCCTTATCTTCCAGGAGACCTCATCAAAGTAATTTTCACAATTATTTTTGCTCCAATGATAAAAAAACGAATTTTTTCTTTGCATTTTTACTCAAATATGATATAATTTACCCACATTTATATAAAGTTTTACTATATACCGAAATCCTCCCGTTCTTATTTTACTGCATTTTGTACTCCCACTACAAAATCAGCGGACAGGATTTCGGGATAACCCGAAAACAGAATTCTTGCGCATGTCTTTCAGGCAGGCGATGCCTTCCTGGATTATGCTGAAATCCGGCTTTTATCCTTGGCCGCCTTTTGCTGTGCGCCATTTTCAAGGTCGGCATCTGCTCCGACAGCATCAACATACTAATGAAACGTACACGTTCCCTTGCCAAAAAACAGAGAGCAGTTACCCGACAGTCTCTCTGCTTTTTCTAAAGCGAATTTTTCATCATCGTCTGGTTTCATTTTGTGAGAATTTCTGTCTTTCTGAAACTTTTTTAGTGTTTCACCATATTTTTTTATCAGTTGGCGCACATTGCGCCACAGGAGGAAAACATGAGCAGACTTGAAGTAATCACCAAAACAAAAGCACAGGTTGTTATAGAAGACATCCATAAGGATTTGGAGCGCAGAATCGCATCCAGTCCTCCTGGTCTTTGCCCTGTGGATATGACTGCCTCATTTTTAAAGCTTTTCCATTCACAGACCTGCGGAAAGTGCGTTCCTTGCCGTATCGGTCTGGGACTTCTCGTGGAAATGCTGGAGGACATTCTTGATGGCAAGGCAACCATGGAAACGCTGGATTTAATCGAGCGTACCGCCACCGTCATTTATAACAGTTCCGACTGTGCCATCGGCTACGAAGCCGGACTTATGGTCCTGAAAGGCCTGGCAGGATTTCGGGATGATTTTATTGAACATATCAAAGAAGGACACTGCTCCTTCCATCTGGAACAGCCTGTTCCATGTGTCACCTTATGTCCGGCAGGAGTGGACATCCCGGGATACATTTCCCTGGTTGCAGAAGGACGTTACGCCGACGCCGTTCGGCTCATCCGCAAAGACAATCCTTTTGTTACCGCCTGCGCCCTCGTCTGTGAACATCCGTGTGAGACGAAATGCCGACGCAATATCGTGGATGACTCCATCAACATCAGAGGCATCAAGAGATATGCGGCGGATCACTGCGGCGTAGTTCCTGCCCCTGTCTGTTCCCCATCGACAGGCAAAACCGTGGCAATTATCGGCGGCGGCCCTTCCGGTTTAAGTGCCGCTTATTATCTCCAGCAAATGGGCCACCAGTGTACTGTCTTTGAGAGAAACGACCATCTCGGAGGAATGCTTTACTACGGTATTCCGAACTACCGTCTTCCAAAAGACCGGTTAAACGAGGACATCGACAACATTCTGTCCACGGGCGTGGAAGTGCGCTACAACACCACAATCGGTGACGGGGACGATCAGCTTTCCTTTAAAATGCTTCAGGAAAATTATGATGCTGTCTACGTTTCCATCGGTGCGCAGGGCGACAAAAAGCTGGGCGTTCCGGGAGAAAACGGAAAAGGTGTCATCTCCGCAGTGCAGATGCTCCGCGACATCGGAAAAGGCAACAAACCGGACTTCACCGGCAAAAACGTCATCGTCGTAGGCGGCGGAAACGTTGCCATGGATGCAACCAGATCTGCCATTCGTCTCGGCGCTTCCAACGTCAGCGTACTTTACAGACGCCGGAAAGCGGACATGACGGCACTGGAAGAAGAAATCGAAGCAGCAATTACAGAAGGTGCAGAAATCTTAGAGCTTCATGCTCCGAAGGAAATTGAGCTTGATGACAACGGACAGGTTGCTGCCATGATCGCCGATCCGAAGATCATCGGATTGATCAGCGGCGGACGTCCATCCCCGGCAGACTCTGACGAGGAATCGGTTCGGATTCCATGTGACGTTGTTATCATCGCCATCGGTCAGGACATTATGTCGGATTCTTTCTCCCGGGCAGGTCTTCCGGTGAAGAGAAGCCGCATCGTTACTTCTGATGACGGTTCCGTTTCCGAACTTGCAGGCGTATTCTCCGGAGGAGACTGTGTCACCGGTCCTGCGACCGTTATCCGGGCAATTGCCGCAGGTAAAGTGGCTGCTGCCAACATAGACAATTACTTAGGATTCCATCATGTTATTGAAAGCGATGTTGTTGTTCCTGACCCTCGTATCGAGAATAAGACTCCTTGCGGACGGGTAACTATGATGGAACGAAATACGACAGAGCGCAAACAGGACTTCGATATTGTAGAGATGGGAATGTCCTGCAAAGAAGCCACACAGGAAGCAAGGCGCTGTTTACGCTGCGACCACTTTGGCTATGGAGTATTTAAAGGAGGTCGAGTAGAAGAATGGTAAATATTACGATTAATAACGTACCGGTTTCTGTAAAAGAAGGCACCACCATCATGGAAGCCTGCAAAGAGGCAAAAATGCCGGTACCGAGCCTTTGCTATCTGAAAGACATAAATGAAATTGGCGCCTGCCGCGTCTGCGTGGTGGAAGTAAAAGGCATCGACCGCCTTGTTACCTCCTGTAACAACCATGTCAAGGAAGGAATGGAGATTCTCACCAACTCCCCTAAAGTTCGGGAGGCAAGAAGAATCAACATCAAAATGATCCTTTCCCAGCACAATTGTTTTTGCCCGACTTGCGTGCGCACCGGCAACTGCCAGCTTCAGAAGGTTGCCAGCGAACTGGGATATGGTTCCGGCGCTTACAACCAGCACATTACCTACAACAACTGGCCGCAGGATTTCCCTCTTATCCGGGATGAGAGCAAATGTATCAAGTGTATGCGCTGTATCCAGATTTGTGATAAAGTACAGTCTCTGAAGGTATGGGACATCGCCAAGACCGGCTCCCGCACCACCGTTGACGTATCTTTGAGAAGAGATATCAAGGAAGCGGATTGTGCCCTCTGCGGACAATGTATTACGCACTGTCCGGTAGGCGCCCTCACTTCCAGAGATGACAAGCGTCCGGTATTCTCGCAGAACGGCTTCCTTAACAAAAAAGGAAAAACGACAGTCGTTCAGGTTGCACCTGCCGTTCGTACCGCCTGGGCGGAGAGCTTCCGTCTTTCCAGAAAGTTTGCATCTCCGAGCCGCCTGGCCGGCGCGCTCAGAATGATGGGCTTTGATTATGTTTTTGATACCACTTTTGCGGCTGACTTGACTATCATGGAGGAGGCCAGCGAACTTTTAGAAAGATTAAACCATAAAGAAGAACATCAGTGGCCAATGTTTACCTCCTGCTGTCCTGGATGGGTTCGCTTCCTGAAATCCCAGTATCCGGACATGGTAGACTGCCTCTCCACCACGAAATCTCCACAGCAGATTCACGGTGCAGTCATCAAAAATTATTTTGCTGACAAGATTCATGAAGATCCTGAAAATATTTTCAGCGTATCTATCATGCCTTGCGTTGCCAAAAAATCAGAGTGCGCCCTTCCGACCATGGACAGCACAGGAACCGGACCGGACGTGGACGTATCTCTCACCACAAGAGAATTTGTTGACTATCTCCGCTCCCTGAATATCGACATTTTCAGTCTGCCGGAGGGAGAGTTTGATTCTCCTATCGGAGATGGTACCGGCGCCGGCGTCATCTTCGGAGCAACCGGTGGTGTTATGGAAGCTGCCCTTAGAAGCTGCTACCATATGGTAACCGGAGAAAACCCACCTCTGGATGCTTTCTATGCAATCCGAGGCATGGACGGATGGAAAGAAGCTTCCATCGACATCAAGGGAACTACCGTCAAAGTTGCCGTTGCCCACGGTCTTGGCAATGCCCGCAAATTAGTAGAAGCCATCCGCAGCGGAGAAGTGTTCTATCACTTTGTGGAAGTTATGGCCTGTCCGGGCGGCTGTGTCGGCGGAGGCGGCCAGCCAATCCACGAAGGACAGGAAATGGCAGAGATTCGTTCCAAGAATCTTTATTTCCTGGATGAGACAAGCGAGTTAAGATTCTGTCATGAAAACCCTGACATCATCAAGATTTATGACGAATATCTTGAGACCCCTATGTCTCGCATCGCTCACAAGCTGTTACACACAGACCATGAGGGCTGGGAGATGCCTCTGGCACCGAATCGGTCCAAATAACAAAAGAAACAACTTAACAAGATAAACACAAATCCCTGGCAGCCAAGGCTGCCAGGGATTTGTCATGTTTTATTTTTTGTTTTATTCTGCTGTTTTTTATTCTTCTGCTTTTCCGATGGAACCAAAGATTTCCATTTTTTCTTTTACGGTTGCCTTGATGGCTTCTGCACCAGGAGCGAGAAGTTTACGAGGGTCAAATCCTTTTCCCTGTAAGTCCTTTCCTGCCTCAATGTATTCGCGGGTCGCTGCCGCAAAGGAAAGCTGACATTCCGTGTTCACGTTGATTTTGGAGACACCGAGAGAGATGGCTTTTTTGATCATATCTTCCGGAATACCTGTACCGCCGTGCAGAACGAGAGGCATATCTCCCGTAAGCTGCTGGATGGCATCCAGCACATCAAACTGTAATCCTTCCCAGTTTTCCGGATATTTTCCGTGAATATTTCCGATACCGGCAGCCAGCATGGAAACGCCCAAATCTGCGATACCCTTACACTCCTGAGGATCTGCACATTCGCCCTTTCCAACTACGCCGTCTTCCTCGCCTCCGATGGCACCAACTTCTGCTTCGATGGACATTCCTTTTTCTTCGCAGATTGCCACCAGCTCTTTTGTCTTCTCCACATTCTCTTCATATGGAAGATGGGAACCGTCAAACATGATACTGGAAAAACCGGCTTCAATACATTTCTTTGCTCCTTCGTAGGAACCATGGTCCAGATGAAGAGCTACAGGAACTGTGATGTTCAGCTCTTCCAGCATACCGTTCACCATGCCTACAACGGTTTTATATCCGGCCATATATTTGCCTGCACCTTCCGATACGCCAAGAATGACAGGGGATTTGCACTCCTGCGCCGTGAGAAGAATAGATTTGGTCCATTCCAGGTTGTTGATATTGAACTGACCAACCGCATAATGTCCTGCTTTTGCTTTCTGTAACATTTCTTTTGCTGATACTAAAGCCATAATACATAACCTCCGTAAATATAATCTGCTGCTTGTGCAGTTATTGATGAATCGATTCATCACCCTAAGTTATCTTATACATTATACCCCGTTCCCATGGAAAAGAAAAGAGGGATTTGTATAGTTTTGTATATTAGCCTGTAAATTTTTTATAAATCTTATTTATATTCCAGACCGTATTTTTCAATCAGGTTTGCCCGAACCGCCATATATTTCTCATTTTGTTTCTGAGCCGCAAGCTGCTGTCCGATTCTGGAGGCCACTTGCTCAAATGGTGCGACGGATGCTTCCGTCCTCTCATCCACGACGATGAGATGATAGCCAAAATTTGTTTTCACCGGGCCTAAAAGCTTTCCAACCTCGCCGGTGAAGGCCGCCTCGTCAAACTCTTTGACCATCTGCCCTCTTCCAAAGGTTCCCAACTCTCCTCCCTTTGCAGCGGACGGACAGGTGGAATATTCTTTTGCCGCATCCTCAAAGGACTTCTCTCCCCTTTGTATTTCTCCTAAAATGCGCTGGCTTTCTTCTTCTGTGGCAGTGAGAATGTGTTTTGCCTTCGCCTGGGCGCCCCTTTGGAACATTGCCTGATTTTTCTCATAATATTCCCGACACTCTTCCTCTGTCGCAACAATATCTTTGACCTCCTGGGTCAGCGCATACTGACTGAGCAGTTCCCGGCGGGCACCGTCCATAAGTTTCAAAAACTCCTCGCTTTTATCGTATCCCTTTTCCTCGCCCAGCTTCTCAAATAGAAAATAGTTGGCGTACTGTGCCAACGCCTGTTTTCTTCCCTCCGGCGTATTGATGAAATCCTGCTGCTCCACTCTGGAAGCAAACTGATTAAACTCTTCCTCCGTAATTTCTTTTCCTGCCGCCACGGCAATGACTTTCTTTTCTTCCATAATTGCTGCTTACCTCTTATTTCATTTTTTATCTGTTCAGGCAAACGTTACGCCGGTCAGGCAGAAGCTTGCAGGCGAACTTTCTATGTTTCTGTAGCCCTGTATACGACTTTTTCTTCATTCTCATTTGACACCTTTTTGAAAAAACCGTTCTTCTGACAATCTCCTGCTTCTTCCGGTTCCCGTTCTCACGCCTCATGCAGTCCATGACTGAGACCGAACCACGAACTGTACCCATCATACAACATTTCTCCCGATGATTCAACTGCGGACTGCTCCATTTTACCCAATTGACCTGCGAAAAGCCGTCTGCGGCAACAGCCGAACCCACACCGTCCAAATTGACTGACCCGCCCATTTTTGTCAGTGGGGAAAACGGCGAAAAGCAGCGCCGCACGCAAACCCGAGATGTTATGAATCGTTGCCATTTTTCTTAAATAATAGCGGGAAATTGTTTCATTTTTTCCGATAGTATTGTATAATAATATTATTACTGACGGTGGAATTCCATCGCCAATTATAATTTTTATGGAGGTACAGGAAACATGGGCTACATGGATGTTTATAACGAATGGTTATCCAATCCTTATTTTGATGAAGCGACCAAGGACGAGCTTCGCGCTATCAAAGATGACGAAAATGAAATCAAAGAACGATTTTACACAAATCTGGCCTTTGGTACTGCCGGTTTAAGAGGCGTCCTCGGCGCCGGCATCAATCGCATGAATATTTACGTTGTCCGCCGTGCCACACAGGGTCTGGCGAACTATATTTTAAAGCAGGGCAAGAAAGACTACCGAGTTGCCATCGCCTATGACTCCAGACGGATGTCCCCGGAGTTTGCCGATGAGTCCGCAAGAGTTCTCGCTGCCAACGGCATCATGGCTTATAAATTTGAATCTTTAAGACCGACGCCTGAGCTTTCCTTTGCCGTTCGTGAGCTGGGTTGCATCGCAGGTATCAACATTACCGCCAGCCACAATCCGCCGGAATATAACGGCTACAAAGTTTACTGGGAAGACGGCGCACAGTTCACCCCGCCTCACGACGCAGGAGTGACCGCCGAGGTTCTTGCCATCGAAGATTTATCCAAAGTAAAGACTATGACTGCCTCTGACGCCATGGCTTGCGGCCTATACAAAATCATCGGCGCAGACATTGATGACAAATACATTGCATCCCTGAAAAAGCAGATTAAAAACCAGGATGCCATCGACAAGATGCAAAAAGACATCACCATCGTCTACACACCGCTCCACGGTACCGGAAACGTTCCTGCAAGACGGGTTCTCCACGAACTTGGATTTGAGAACGTATATGTTGTTCCGGAACAGGAATTGCCGGACGGCAACTTCCCTACTGTTGGTTATCCAAACCCGGAATCCAGCGAGGCCTTCGAGCTTGGCATGGCTCTTGCAAAAGAAAAAGATGCCGACCTCGTTCTTGCGACAGACCCGGATGCTGACCGTCTCGGATGCTATGTCAAAGACAATGAGGGCAATTATCACGTTCTCACCGGAAACATGAGCGGATGTCTCCTCTGCGAATACACACTGAGCCAGATTGCCGCCCAGGGTGGTATTCCGGAAGACGGAGAGGTCATCTCTTCCATCGTTACTACCAACATGGTTCCTGCCATCGCCAAGGCTTATGGCGCAAAATTCATCGAGGTACTCACCGGATTCAAATGGATCGGCAAAGAAATTTTAAATATGGAACACGAACACAGCGGATCCTATCTCTTCGGCCTGGAAGAGAGCTATGGCTGCCTGATCGGAACCCATGCGAGGGATAAAGATGCCATCGTGGCTACCATGGCTCTTTGTGAGGCAGCTTGCTATTACAAACAGCAGGGCAAGACCATGTGGGATGCCATGATCGATATGTACGAAAAATATGGCTACTACCTGGACAACATCAAATCCGTCACCTTAAAGGGCATCGAGGGACTGGATAAGATTCAGAAGATTCTGGAGACGCTCCGCGCAGATGCTCCTGCTTCCGTTGGCTCCTACAAGGTCCTCTCCGCAAGAGATTACCAGACCGGCATCATCAAAAATATGGAGACCGGAGAAGAAACCGAAACCGGACTTCCGGCGTCCAACGTACTCTATTATGATCTGGAAGATGATGCATGGCTTTGTGTTCGCCCATCCGGAACAGAACCTAAGATCAAGTTCTACTACGGCGTCAAGGGCAACAGCCTGGAAAATGCACAGGAATTGTCCGATGCCATGGGAGAAAGCATCCAGGCCATGCTGGACTCCATGCTGTAAAAATAATTCGTTATAACTTTAAAAATATGCGTTCCGAATCCATGCGATTCGTTCTCATGCAGACGACAGCCAGAGAAGAACCTTCCTTCTTCTCTGGCTGTCGTTGTTTGACATTTGTATTTACCACTCTGCCGCACTCCGGCAAAAAACAAAATAAAGAGTTTTCTTCCATACAAAAAAGAGAGCGCCCACCCACAGCTGTCTAAATCAGCTGCGGGTGGGCGCTCCCACTTTTATTTATGAAAATCATTAGCAATCCAGCATGGTTTTTCCTTCGCCGGTCAGCGCTTCAAAATCAGAAATGAAGTCTTCTACAGCGGAGGTGATGGCCTGATTTTTCACAAGACCTTCGATGACATCAGGCGCTACAGTGGAAGCACCGATACCATACTCACAAAGCTCCAACAACTGCTGAGAGTTTTTAAAGCTTGCCGCCAGAACCTCTGTTTTAAGCCCATTGTTTCGGAAGATATCATGAATATTTTTCGCAACCTGAATACCGTTGTATCCCATATTGTCAATACGGTTGATGTACGGTGCTGCGTAAGATGCACCACTCTTTGCAGCCAGGAAAGCCTGCATTGGTGTATAGATAGCAGTCGCCGTGACAGGAATCCCTTCTGCGCAGAGTGCCTTCATCGCCTTAAATCCTTCCGGAACGGACGGAATCTTCACATAAGTGTTTTTGCCCAGCTCTTCCACGATGCGGCGGCCTTCTTTTACCATTCCCTCTGCATCTCTGGATACAGCCTGCACATGAAGTTCTGCATCCTCACCGATAAATTCACGGATTTCTTTTAACACCTCATAAGGCGGTCTTCCACTTTTTGCCAGAATAGACGGATTGGTTGTCACACCGTCCACCGGATAAAATTCATACACCTGTTTAATCAAATCAATATGTGCATCATCAATAATCAGCTTCATAATCTTATATCCTCCTTACACTTCCACGAACTATTTACTGCATCAAACAAGCAGACTACGGCAATCCTGTTTCCATACAGACAATTCCTCCGCTCTTCTCACAAACCAATGCCGTCTTACCATTCATCGGCAATCGCTTCTATTGATGCAAGCATCCCCCAGCTCTCCCACTGATGTTTTAAGATGGGGGATAACTTGTGTCGGACAAAGCTCCGGTTCATTGTTCTCTGCGACGGTATCCCCTTTGTTTTTGCTTATAAATTGTAACCTTTTTCATCTCATCTTCCTGAGACTGCCGTAACAGCCTCAGTTTCCCCGAAGATGAGCGACTTTTCCCGCCGCCGCAGGCAATGAGAGCTTATCTCCAATGAAATCACTCATATGCAAAATGTTATAATTAGTATAATGTCTGCTCTGTCCTTCCTATAATATCATCCTGGGTCGCTTTCGACAAGACATTAAAGAATGCGCTGTAACCTGCCACACGAACAATCAGATCCTTGTGGTTTTCCGGATGTTTCTGTGCATCCAGAAGGGTTTCTTTAGACACAATATTATACTGTACATGATATCCATGCAGTCTGTTGAAGAACGCCTGGATCAGCATCTCTAACTTCTGCTTGTTCTCCTCCGTGGAAAGCATCTGCGGAGTCATCTTCTGATTGAGCAGCACGCCTCCGGTAATCTTGTCTGTTGGCAGCTTTGCCACGGACTTGAACACGGAAGTCGGGCCGTTTTTATCGGCATTGTGTGCCGGGCTACATCCCTCTGCCAGCGGCTCGCAGGCATTTCTTCCGTCCGGTGTGGCCATCGTTCCCATACCCTGTCCCACGTTGGCACTGATGGAAGAAGTTCCTCCGTAACGGATACCTCCGATTGGCCCTCTGTCATAACGGGTGTTCGGATATTTCTTAATCTCATCCAGATAAGAATCGTATGCTTCTACCACTAAGTTATCAACATAATCGTCATCATTTCCATATTTTGGAACTTCATAGACAAGCATTTCCTGAATCTTTTTGTTTTCCGGTGACTGGAAGTCATCAAGAATCGCATTCCAAAGCTGTTCTCTCGTGATTTTCTTCTCCTCATATACCAGCTTCTTGATTGCAGCCAGGGAGTCTGCCATGTTTGCGATACCAACCTGAAGACCGGAGATGAAGTCATAGACCGCTCCGCCTTCTTTGATGGTCTTTCCTCTTCCGATACAGTCATCGGTCAGCGCAGAACAAAGAATATCCGGAACATCTCTCTCGGACGCTTTGTCAATAGCATTTTCCACGATGACACTGTAGCGGGTCATCTCTCTTACCGTCTTATCCCACGCTGCCAGCAAATCTTCATAAGTTTCCATATCTTTGAAGCTGCCATACCCTTTGGTAAATCTCTTTCCGCTCGTCAAATCCACACCATCATTCATAGCGCAAAGAAGAACTCTAGGGAAATTGATGTAAGACATTCCGGTACAACGATATCCCCATTTACCAGGAACTGCCGTTTCCACACATCCGATGGCACTATAGTTATAAGCATCTTCTTCCTTTACACCCCAATTGATAAAGGAAGGAACGATAATCTCATCGTTGTTCAATGCCGGCATACCGAATCCGAGTTTCATCACCTCGATACACTCATCGAAGAACTTTTTGTTCAGATTGCGGTGATAACGAACGGTCAGGTTTGGCTGGGTCAGTCTGGTCTGTGCCACGGACTGCAATACAAGGAAGCTCAAATCATTGACCGCATCCTTCTTATCCGGCGTCTGTCCGCCGATGGTTACGTTCTGGTACATCGGTGAACCGGCAGAACTTAAGGTATGCGCCTGGGAACGAACCTTGTTGATAGTCAGTGTCTTAATCCACAGACAGGTCAAAAGCTCTAAAGCTTCTTCTTTTGCAATCTTTCCTTCTTCAATGTCCTTCTTATAGTAAGGATACATATACTGGTCAAATCTTCCGTAGCTTAAAGAATGTCCGTTGGACTCAATCTGTAAGATTAACTGAATGAACCATACAGACTGCACTGCCTCGCGGAAGGAGGAAGCCGGCTCGTAAGGAACCTTTGCACAAACTCTGCTCATTTCCAAAAGTTCTGCTTTCCTTACCAGGTTTGTCTCTTTCTCTGCCATCTCTGCCGCCAGCTTGCTGTAGCGAAGAGCAAAATCGTGAACCGCCTCAATCACTATCAATACAGCTTTATAAAATACATTTTTATCAAGGTTTTCCGAAACGGTAAAGTCCAGACCATCCTTCAGCGCTCTGGTGCGTTCTTCGTAACCTTTCAGTCCGACAGCCAGCAACTTTTCATAGTTGACCGCCAGATGAGCATCTCCGGCATTCAGTTTTCCTTCCATTCCAAATACGCCGGTCTCCATGAATACGCTGACTTCATCCGGTAACAACGCACCGCCTCTGGCACGAAGGTTATTGTTCTCCCAGAAAGGAGCAATGTCACGAAGCTGCTGCTTGGTCTCCTCCGTGATGTAGAACACGTCACCGTCTCTCTTTTCAAACAAATCCAGCTCCTTCAAAACAAACTCCATGGTGTATTCCGGGAAAATCGGAGCATTAGAGTTCTTGGTCGCCTGATTACCTGCGAGGATGGATTTATCTTCAATATAAATGGTCATATTCTCCAGAATCTTTTTCAGCATCAACGCTCTGACCATCACTCTCGGCTGATTCTGGTTTTCTTTATAAGCCTCTGTCGCAAGAATAGCTCTCTCCGCATCAATATACGGCTTTTCATCCAAAACCTCTTCGCGGAATGCCTGCATCCTGTCTGTTAATACTCCAAAATGTGCTTTGTTTTCCATAACGCCCTCCTGTTTTGAATACGGTCCGGCAGCGATTTTTACGCTGCATCGGGATATAAGTGAACTGAAATTTCTTTTCGTAAGTTTTATGTGTTTTGTTTGTAACTTTATCCTACACCATATTCGATTTTTTGTCAATATTAATTTACTTCAAAATTAAAAAAAGTTTCATTTATAATTTTACTTTTCAAGAAATCTATGTTATCCTTTTATATAGTATAACATAACTGCCGATGGATATGTTTTTTACCTCTGCGAAAGCCCCATTCCCGGCTATGACGCAGCAGATGAGATATCTTCCTGTATCGGCAAAAAACTATTTTTGTTCTCCACTGAAAATATGGATGGACAAACATCAATCACACAGGGGGTTTTTATGGAAGCAATCAACTATGAAAAAAAAGGAAACATTTTTAATATTCAAAAATACAGTGTCAATGACGGACCCGGCATTCGCACCGTAGTCTTCTTCAAGGGATGTCCGCTGCGCTGCCGCTGGTGCGCCAATCCGGAAAGTCAGCTGTCCAAAGTGCAGATTTTATGGGATGAAAAAAAATGTCTCAACTGCCGCCATTGCATGAGCATCTGCCCTGCGGGTGCCATCTCACTTAGAGAGGAACACATTCATATTGACTCCAAGATATGCACCGGCTGCAACCAGTGCGTGAGAGAATGTCCTGCCAGAGTATTGGAGTCTGAAGGCGGGTTGAAAACTGTGGAAGAAATTATGAAGGTGGTCATGCAAGATGAAGTTTTTTACGAAGAAAGCGGCGGCGGAATCACCTTATCCGGCGGCGAGATTCTTGCCCAGCCGGACTTTGCCCGCCAGCTTCTGCTTGCCTCCAAAGAAAAACATCTCCACACCTGCTGCGAAACTACCGGATTCGCCCAGCCGGAGATTTTTGACAAAGTTATCGAACACGTCGAAACTATCCTGTTCGACATGAAGCACTGGAACGAAGAAAAACATATCGAGGGAACCGGAGTCAGCAATGAACTTCCTCTTTTAAATATGAAAAGAGCCATCGCCGCAGGCAAAGAAGTCTTGCCCCGCATCCCTGTTATCCCGGACTTTAACGACAGTCTGGAAGACGCCGTCTCCTTTGCTAAAACTTTGCGTTCCATCGGCGCATCCCGCTGCCAGCTTCTTCCGTTCCATCAGTTTGGTGAAAACAAGTATCATCTCCTCGACCAGAAATATGCCTACGAGGATGTTCCTTCTCTTCACCGGGAAGATCTGGAAGAATATTTACAATGTTTCATTTCCAACGGCATAGATGCTTTTTTTTAAAAATCAAAATAAAGGGGGATATCGAAATTCGGTATCCTCTTCCATTTATCGTTCTCTTCCAAATCTCTTTTCCCTATTGATAATTTCTCATTCATTATATTTTCTCTCATTTCTACTTTCATTCGCAACTTTTTATTGAAAAAATGTATTTTTGTGCTATACTACCTGTAGCATACATCGCTTCTGCATCTTGCAAGCCTGCATTTTTCATGAACTTATTACAAGAACTGCAAACATTGCCTTGTCATAACGCTTGCGGCAGATTTGCGCATCGTATCACAGACACATTCATCATTGATATAGATACGGAGTGAAACAATGAAAAACAGAACTAACATAATTTTAGAGCTTTTAACAAAAGAACATAAAATGGAAGTTTCCCTGCTGGCAGAGCATCTGGGAGTATCTCAGGTCACCATAAGAAAAGATTTGGATTCTTTGGAACAAAAGGGAATCATCAAGAGAGAACATGGCTTTGCCTTGCTCGCCAGCCCCGACGATATCAACGGCAGAATCGCCTATCATTATGAAGAAAAACGCCTGATTGCCAAAAAGGCGACAGAGCTGGTCTCTGACGGCGACACCGTCATGATTGAAAGCGGCAGTTGCTGCGCTCTTCTTGCCGACGCCCTCACCACCTTCAAAAAGGATTTGACCATCATCACCAACAGCGCCTTCATCGCCGATTACATCCGGGGCAAATCCAACTTTCAGATTATCCTCCTTGGCGGCATCTATCAGCAGGACGCCCAGGTCATGGTGGGACCTATGATTCGCCAGAGCGTAGAAAATTTTCTTGTAGACTTGTTTTTTATCGGCACGGACGGCTACCTTTCCCGGGTCGGCTTCACCAACCAGGACCAGATGCGGGCGCAGGCAGTGCGCGACATGGCCATGCAGGCAGAGCAGGTGATAGTCCTCACCGAGAGCGACAAATTTGCCAAACACGGCATCGTGCCTCTGAATTTAAAAGATCGAGTAAAAATGGTCATCACCGACAATCAGCTTCCCGAATCTGTGCAGACAGAACTGGAAAGCAATCACATTCACGTCATCATCTCATGAACAGATTAACGTTCTTCCATCCAATTTCACATTCAAAAGGCACATCGGATTTTTTCATCTTCCGACGTGCCTTCTTCTTTTCAGCCTGACAGGAAATCCACACACTGACGAAGTGTACAAAACCTTCTTCGTCTTCCTGCAAAATACAGCCTTCCCGGTCAATCTTCTTTCGGGCTTTGTTTTCGCTCTTTCATATATTTTTCGTAGAAATCTTCTACCCGAAGCGGGCGACTGTACAAGTACCCCTGTCCAAAATCACATCCCATGCTCCGAATCATCTCTTCATCTTCCTTGGTCTCCACGCCCTCTGCCACCGTAGAAATATAAAGCCTCTTGCTCAAATCAATGACGCCGGACATTATCATATGAAGCCGATAGGAATGATTCTTTGAAATTTCCAGCAGAAAGCTTCTATCCAGTTTCAACTCGTCTATTTCCAGACTTCCCAGAGTATTAAAGGACGCATACCCGCTTCCGAAATCATCTAGGGATATCTTAAAACCGATTTTTCTGAGCGCTCTTAACTTGCTGTTCATCTCCTCCTTATGTTCCAGCGCCAGCCCTTCTAAAATTTCCAGTGTAATCAGCTCCGCCGGAATCTGATACTCCTTCAAACATTCTTGCAGTTTTGTCATATAATCCGCCTGGTAAAAAAGCAGCTTCGTCTGATTGACAGACACAGGAATCGGTTCCAGACCCTCATCCATCCATGCCCGCAGCATCTTGCACACCCTTCTTACCATATATAAATCCAGCTGCACACAAAACCCGTTCCTCTCAAATTGAGGAATGAACACATCAGGAAAAATCATGCTTCCGTCTTTCGTCACCCATCTTACCAGGGCCTCCGCTCCAGACAGGCTTCCATCTTCTATGCTCACCTTAGGCTGCAAAAACACCTGAAACTCTCCGTCTGACAGAGCCTGCACCATGTGGGTTTCCACATAATTTTCCATTTCCTTTTCTCTATGTACCTTTGCATTATAAAAGGAAAGAACTTCTCCCGGACGCTTTTTACACTGCTCCATGGCGAAGGCGACTCTGGTCATAAGAACTTCCCGGAAATCCTGTGCGCCAATACTTCCATCATGAATGTAAGCGCCGGCATACATTTGAAGCTGATAATCCCTTTTTTCTTTCACTTCCATGCTGATACTCAGGAAAAGCGCCTCTATTCTTTCCCGAATCCTTACCTCTTCCTTCTCCAGCAAATAAACATAAAACAAATCGGCACTTTCTCTCGCAAAAAACTCTCCGTCCCCCATCATTTCATCTATGCATTTGCTGATACTGCATAATAGGCGATCTGAAAACTCTTTGCCAAAAATTTCGTTCATAAACTTAAACTGCCGGACATTGATCACTGCGATACAAAATTTTCCTTCTTTTTTTTGTGCGTGTTCCAGGTTTTTCTCAAATTGCAGCATATTGTCCGCACCGGTCAGCCAGTCCTTGTAGGCCAGCCTCGTCAGAGACTGGTTGCTTCTTGTTAGAATGTGGTAGATAAAAAACAGCAGGCACAGCACCAGACAAAGCAGCAACAAAAAAGTAATCAGCATAGTCCGCATCACATAGCCCAATGTTTTGTTTGCTGTCATATTATCATGTATACAGAGCAGATACCAGTCATTGACTCTGAGAGAGGTCAGGCAGACCATATATTTTTTATTGTTGTAGTTCATTGTCGCAAAGGCATATTTTTCATTTTCTTTTATTACCTCTTGCAACAATCTTTCATCTTTCTCTGAGAAATAATCTCCCGAAAACAGTTCCGTTCCTTCCTGATATTTATCAGAAGAAAGCAGCATCCTTCCTGTTTCTCCTATTAAATGAACGGAACCATTTCCATTCAACACGATTCTTTCATTAAAGATAGTGTCAAAGATTTCCATTTTATCGCTGGCACATAACACCCCCCGCACGATGCCGTCCCGCACCACGGGAACACAGTAAACATAGACCAGCTTGTTGGATACCTGGCTCCTGAACAACTTGGACAGTCCCTGTTGTCCACTGTACGCCATATCCATCGCTTCCTCCACGCTGTCATTAAAAACGTGGTAATCAATATCTTTTTCGATTCCGTATTCCAGATGGGCGATGTCTCCGATGCCTTCTTCATTAAAATAGCCCATGGTCACAAACTCATTTTTGAAATTGGCATCCAGCAGAAAACTGGCCATATCCGGGTCATCTGCGATTCCGCTGCTTTGTATGAAAGAGGCTATGGTGTATAACGTCTGAAAATCTTTGTCAATCTGACGTACAATGCGACCATTATAATCCGTCAGCTCAGCCATCATCTGCTCCTTCACCAGCTCTATTCTGGAATCGTACATTGTCTTCAGAATAAATATTGCCGCAATCAGCACCGAAACTCCTGCGGCAACACAGAGCAAAACGCTTCTTCTGAACTGCATCCTGAACTTTTCCTCATTCACTTTCAATATGAATCCCCCCCTCCTTCCCCTTTTATAGTCCCTTTCCTTTTTTGTTTCTGAACCTTTGCTTTTGTTTCTGTTTTGCAATCGTCTCTGTTTTAATAAACTCCATTCTGTCATACATTTTTCTTTCCCTGTGTACAGAGAAAAAAGCCCCTTATGCAGAGCTTTCTCTTTCCTTTCGCCTACAACTCCAAAAACATAATCGGGATATCTGCAACTCTTTGGATGCTTTTTTATTTCAAAACTCTCTTAAATTTTGCGATAGAATACAGGATATGTCCGCAGGCAAAAGTTTCACCCTCATTTTCACCCACCCCTTCAGGACACATATCAGACAAAACACTTTCTTCCACGGACAAAGATTCGACGTCCTGTTTCTCCTGTTTTCTCTTTATTTTACTTCAATTACTTATAGTATATAGAATATTTTATGTCTGTCAAGCAATTACTGATACATTGCCATCACCTTTTATCCTGCTATTCATTCTCGAAAGTAAAGCGGACATTCGCAATTCTCTTCATTACTTTCTCATGAACGCAGGCTGCTTCGCAGCTTTTAGTCAGGGATTTGTATTCCCTACTGAAATAAGCGCTCCCCTGTCTCCACTTCATACTCTGCTCATTTGAAGTGAGGGACTGCCTGTTCTGCGTTCACTCTGTCAAAATGGCTATTTCAGCCTAAATCCAAAAAAGGGACAGTCAATTTTCTCAATGACTGTCCCTGATCAGTAATTTATTTAATAAACAGATGAAAACATAAAATCCAAAGTAGGAAAGGCGAACTTAATACGCTTTTCCAAAATAAATTTCATATTTGGCCGGCTTGCCACAGTGTACGCACACATCTCCGTGATGCTGCTGGTCAAACGGAATACAGCGGGTGGTAGCTCCCGTCTCTTCCTTGATGGCCTCCTCGCACGCTCTGTCTCCACACCACATGGAACGGATGAAGCCCTGCTTATGATTTAATAAATCGACAAACTCCTCCCAATCGTGGGCGACATGGGTATTCTCTTCCAGATGCGCTTTCGCCCTGTCATACATATCCTTCTGGATATCCTCCAGGACTTCTCCCAGCCGCTCCGGCAGTTCGTCGATGGACACCGGAATCTTTTCTCTCGTATCCCGGCGCACAATAACTGCCTGATTTTTCTCTATATCCTTCGGGCCGATCTCAATGCGGGTCGGGATTCCCTGAATTTCCTGCTCACTGAACTTCCACCCCGGAGACTTGTCGGAATCATCCACTTTTACGGAGTAGCTCGATTTCAGCATATCCCGGATGGCGAATGCCTTATCCAGCACTCCTTCTTTTTTCTGCTGAATCGGAATCACCATGGTCTGCACCGGCGCAACACGAGGCGGCAGCACCAGGCCGCTGTCATCACCATGCACCATGATGATGGCTCCAATGATACGGGTGGACATACCCCAGGAAGTCTCATAGACAGGAGACAACTTGTTCTCTTTATTGGCATACTGAATACCGAAGGCTTCCGCAAAGCCGGAGCCAAAGTTATGGCTGGTGCCGGACTGCAGCGCTTTTCCGTCGTGCATCAGCGCCTCGATGGTGTAGGTTGCCTCCGCTCCCGCAAATTTTTCCTTGTCTGTCTTTCTTCCTTTTACGAGAGGAATGGCAAGAAACTCTTCACAAAAATCTGCATATACGTTAAGCATCTGCTCAGTCCTCTCTTCCGCCTCCTCCGGGGTAGCGTGGAAGGTATGCCCCTCCTGCCATAAGAACTCAGATGAGCGCAGGAACGGGCGGGTCGTCTTCTCCCATCGAAGAACGGAACACCACTGGTTGTATACTACCGGCAAATCTCTGTGAGAATGTACGATATCCTTCACATGGTCGCAAAATAGCGTCTCGGAAGTCGGACGGATACAGAGTCTTTCCGTCAACTCTTCCTCACCGCCCTGTGTTACCCATGCCACCTCCGGAGCAAATCCTTCCACATGATCCTTCTCCTTCTGAAGCAGGTTCTCCGGAATCAGCATCGGCAGATACACGTTCTCCACTCCGGTTTCCTTAAACCTTCTGTCCAGTTCTTTTTGAATGTTCTCCCAGATGGCATAGCCTCTCGGACGGATAATCATACATCCTTTGATATTTGAATAGGAAATCAGTTCCGCCCGGGTTACCACATCAGTGTACCACTGGGCAAAATCTTCATCCATCGGAGTAATCGCTTCCACAAGCTTTTTTTCTTTCGCCATAACCTTTTCCTTTCCTCAAATCAAAGGGACACCGATGTGCGTCCCCTGTCTTTTTCACATACGAAATCTTTTGTCACGATTGTTTTATTCTAAAATATCCCCTTGTTTTTGTCAATATCACAACAGGCCGGACAGCCTTTTTTTGGCGTGACAGCCCTCTCATGTTATTTCGTTGGTATGGTATAAAAGGACAAGACAATAAAAGAGGCATATTAATATGCCTCCACGTCCATCAGTTCAAATGCTTCTCCCTGCGGCTCCGTCTTGAACGTCATTTTTTCTCCCGTCACCGGGTGACAAAATGCCAGCCTGGTAGAATAAAGTCCGAGGGGAATATATTTCTTTTTTGTTTTCTGAAACAGGGGATTGTATTTCGTATCTCCGTATAACCCGATGCCGCGGGATGCAAACTGCACGCGAATCTGATGATGACGGCCTGTGGCAAGCATAATCAAGACCCAGGACAAAACACCGTTTTTCGTCTCGATACAGTCTATCAGTTCATATTCCAGCTCCGCCTTTTTTGCCCCCGCCGTTCCCCAGGCAACCACCCGGCTCATGTTGGCTTTTCCATCTCTTAAAAGATAGTCTTCAAAGCTCCCAAACTCTTCTGGCAGCTCTCCACAGACCACTGCCTGATAACATTTTTCAAATTCATGGTTTTGAATCTGTTCACTCAGATTCGCTGCTGCCTGCTTTGTTTTTGCAAAAACCATCAGCCCGCCCACCGGGCGGTCCAGACGATGCACCGCAGTCAGGTACGGCTCCTCCTCCCCCTCCTGCTTTGAAAATAAGTAGTTTTTAAAATAGGTTTCCAGGTCTACATTTCTTGTCGCATCCGGCTGAACAGGCATTCCCGCCGGCTTTTCACAAACTAAAATACTATCGTCTTCATATTGCACCGGAATCGTCTTCTTTCCTGCCATGACTTCTCCTTATTTCTTTTTTATCCTGTTCTTCACTCATTCTTCTGACTATTCGGATGCCACAGGCATCCGGAATCGATATCCACATCCCCACACCGTTTCTATCAGACTATCGCCTTTCATATATCCTTCCAGTTTTTGACGAATTTTTTTGATGTGTACTGTCACTGTCGCCACGTCCCCGACGGAACTCATTCCCCACACTTCTCGGAACAGTTCTTCTTTGGAAAAGACGCGGTTTGGATGGGAAGCCAGAAATGCCAGCAAGTCAAACTCTTTTGTGGTCATGACAATATCCTTGCCATTGGAAGAAATTCTCCTCGCCGTTTTATCGATACGGATATTAGAAAATACAATACATTCGTTTTCTTTGTTGCTTCTTCTCAGAAGCCGGTCATAAAAGCTTAAATGTGCCTTTACTCTCGCCACCAGCTCATTGGGGCCGAAAGGCTTCGTCACATAGTCGTCCGCCCCCACTCCCAAAGCTCTCACTTTGTCTATCTCTTCTTTTCTGGAAGACACAATAATAATCGGTATATCCCGCCTGCTGCGAAGCTCCCTGCAAAGCTCAAAGCCATTCAGTCCCTCCAAATCAAGTTCTGCAATGACCAAATCCACATCCCTCTGCAATGCTCTTTGAAAACCGGATACACCCCTTTTTTCAATTGTTACTTTATAAGCATTAATCTCAAGATAGTCTCGTTCCAATGCCGTAGCTGAAACATCGCCATCTATTATCAATATATGTTTCATAACATCTCCCCAGGTATCTTGCTTTCATTTTTCACGCAATTCCAGATAGCAGAGTATATTATAGCACAAAAAACATTTATTTTCTTTAAAATCCCGTATTTATTTTCTTTTTATTTCTTTTTTATCAAGTTTTATTATTAATAGAAAACAATAATAACTATTTTTTATTCTTTTTTGTTAATTATTATAAAATTCAATCAACGACTGCCTTTCACCTCAAATTTATGACGATTTCAATTTGACCGGCGGAGGTTTTTGCCACTCTCTCCAAGTTGTTATCTCTTTGGCAGAGTCTTTCTGCGCCGTTCCATAATACAATCAAGCAAAGCGTCCGCAGCCTCCTCCTTGGACAGCAGAGGCAACGCCTTCTCTTCTTCTTTCGTGATGATGGTCAAAAGATTCGTATCCGTCCCGAATCCTGCCCCCTCATCTCTCAGATTATTGGCCGCAAGAATGTCCAGGCGCTTCTTTTCTAATTTTTTTCTTGAATTTTCCAGCATATGCTCCGTTTCCATGGAAAAGCCGCAAATCGTCTGGTCTTCCCTTCGATGGTCTGCCACATAAGCCAGAATATCCTGGGTTCTCTCCAGCGGAATATTCAGCTCTTTGTCTGACTTTTTCATCTTCTCGCCGCTGACCTGAGCCGGGCGATAATCTGCTACTGCCGCTGCCTTGATAAGAATATCCTGTTCTTCCAGGCGCTCCTTTACCGCAAGGAACATATCCTGGGCGCTGATCACGGGAACCATATCCACAAAAGGCACCGAATTCAGCGCCGTCGGCCCCGAGATGAGCGTCACTTCCGCTCCTCGAAGCATCGCCATCTTTGCGATGGCATACCCCATCTTTCCCGAAGAATGATTGGTAAGGTAGCGCACCGGATCCAACTCTTCCCTGGTCGGCCCTGCCGTCACCATCACCTTCAAGCCCGCCATGTCCTTTTCACAGGCAATCGTTTTTAAAATGTACTGATACAGCGTCTCCGGCTCCGGCATCTTCCCGGCTCCCGTATCCCCACAGGCAAGATATCCCACGGCAGGCTCCACAATCTCATACCCATAGTTTTTCAGGATATTCAGATTGTTTTGTAAAATCGGATTGTGATACATATTTACATTCATGGCAGGAGAAAAGATCACCGCTCCCCGGCAAGCCATGATGGTTGTAGTGAGCATATCATCGGCAATGCCCCCGGCCACCTTTCCAATGACGTTGGCGGAAGCCGGCGCAATCATCATCACATCCGCCTTCTGCGCCAAAGACACATGCTCCACATGAAATTCAAAGTCTCTGTCAAAGGTGTCCACCAGGCATTTGTGATTGGTCAGTGTTTCAAAGGTAATGGGATTGATAAAATTGGTTGCATTTTTTGTCATAATCACATGAACATCGCAGTGGCTTTTCACCAACATACTGGCCAGATTGGCAATTTTATAGGCGGCAATGCTGCCGGTAACACCCAGCACAACTGTTTTTCCTTTTAGCATAGCTTCCTTCCTTTATTTCCTGTCGTTTTATTCCATGTCACAGAGGCGTCCGTGTTTTTCATAATTGGTGATGCGCTGTATTCCGTTGTTGTCATCCACAAACACCACCTTCGGCTTATGAGTTACGGCCTCCTCCGGTGTGATTTCCGCATAGGCCATGAGAATGATTTTGTCATGCACGCTGACGCATCTTGCGGCCGCCCCGTTTAAACACATCACACCGCTTCCTCTCTCTCCGGCGATGGTGTAGGTCTCAAAACGGCTGCCGTTGTTGATGTCCACAATCTGCACCTTTTCATATTCTAAGATTCCCGCTGCATCCAGCAAATCTTCGTCCACGGTAATGCTTCCCACATAGTCAAGCTCTGCCTGGGTCACTGTGGCACGATGAATTTTTCCTTTTAACATTGTAATATGCATAATGTTCCTTTCTTCACGAAACTGCCGTGAGAGAGATGGTTTTCCTTGCTTCCGCCGTGCAATCTCGACTCGCTCCGCTCGCCTCGATTTGGGCTTTCGCCTTCTCCTTCCGCCGTGCAATCTCGACTCGCTCCGCTCGCCTCGATTTGGGCTTTCGCCCT
>JAUNJG010000017.1:32493-35555 GCA_030533385.1 Eubacteriales bacterium
CTTCCGCCGTGCAATCTCGACTCGCTCCGCTCGCCTCGATTTGGGCTTTCGCCCTATATACCATATCCGAATAAATCAGCCTTCTGTGCAAGCACAGGGCATGATTTTTCGGATATGGTATGCACGGCTCTTAGAGGATAAAGTTATCAATCAGGCGGGTTTTGCCGATGTAGACCGCCATGGCGGCAAGGATTGGGGTTTTGATGGTTTCTATCGGCTGCATGGACATCCCGTCTACAATTTCTACATAGTCGATTTTTGCCAAAGGCTCGGTTTCAATGTTGGCAACCATGGCTGCTTTGACTTTGGCGGCATCGGTCTCTCCTTCTTCCACCATCTTCTGTCCCAGAAAAATGCTCTTGCTGAGAATGAGGGCCGCCTTTCTTTCTTCTTCATTTAAGTAGGTGTTTCGAGAACTTTTTGCCAGGCCGTCTTCTTCTCTGACGATAGGGCATCCCACGATCTCAATGTCCATGTTTAAGTCTCTCACCATGCGGCGAATGATGGCAAGCTGCTGGGCGTCTTTTTGTCCGAAGTAAGCTTTGTCCGGCGTTACGATGTGAAACAGCTTGCTCACCACGGTGCAGACGCCCCGGAAATGAATCGGACGGCTTTTTCCACAGAGGGTCTTTGACAATACATCCATATCCACCCAGGTGCAGAAATCCGGCGCATACATTTCTTCCGGCTCCGGATGGAACACCAGGCTGACACCGATGGATTCACAAAGGGCGCAGTCCTTCTCCAAATCTCTTGGATAGGATTCCAAATCTTCTGTCGGAGCAAACTGAGTCGGGTTGACGAACACGCTGACAACGACCCTGTCATTTTCTTCCACCGCCTTTTTCATCAGGCTGGCATGTCCCTCGTGAAGATAACCCATGGTTGGAACCAGACCGACGGTCAGCCCTTCCTTTCTCCACTCCTTTACCTGCTCCCTTACTTCCTGTACGGTATATGCAACTTTCATACTTTCCTCCGCCTCTCTTAATAAAGTTTTTCTATAATTTCATCATCTATTTTATAGGTATGTTCCTCCGTCGGGAAGGAGCCGTCCTTCACCGCCGCATCGTACTCCCTGAATGCCCCTTTCATGATTTCTCCCACGTCGGCAAACTTTCTTACGAACTTAGGGGTAAAGTCTGAGAACATGGCAATCATGTCGGCATAGACAAGCACCTGTCCGTCACAGCCGGCTCCTGCTCCGATGCCGATCGTCGGAATCGAGATGGACTCGGATACCAGCTTTGCCAGCTTCGCCGGAACACATTCTAACACCACCGCAAAGGCCCCTGCCGCCTCCACTGCCTTGGCATCTTCCAGAAGTTTTTTCGCCGCCTCCACAGTTTTACCCTGCACCTTAAATCCACCGAAGGCATTGATGGACTGAGGCGTCAGCCCGAGGTGAGCGCACACAGGAATGGAAGCTTCCGTAATCGCCTTAATCTGCGGACAAACCACTGCGCCGCCTTCTAATTTCACCGCACCGCAATGGGTTTCTTTCATAATCCGTCCCGCATTCACCACCGCATCATACACGGACGTCTGATAGGACATGAATGGCATATCCACAACGACGAGGGCATTTTTAGCTCCCCTTGCCACGGCCTTCCCGTGATGAATCATATCCTCCATCGTCACGGAAATGGTGTCTTCATATCCCAGCATAACGTTGCCGAGAGAATCTCCCACAAGGATGGAATTCACTCCCGCCTCATCTTCCAATTTGGCCGTAGAGTAATCGTAGGCCGTCAGCATGGAAATTTTCTCTCCCTTTTCTTTCATCTGACGAAATGTCGTAACCGTGTTCTTCATTGTTCTACCTCCTGTAACCCCCCGTTTTATTGTAAAATTCGGCGCAGCGCCTCATAGTCTCTGTCGGGGTTCTTTTTTCTGGCAATGGTTTCCAGTTTTTTTGACAGCAACCGATATAAGAGCCGGTCTTCCTCTCCGAGCACTTCCATATGCTTTTGGATGGTCTTCACATCCCCTCGCTCTACCGGCCCGGTCAGACTTTGCTCTGTTCCATTTCCCAACACTTTTTTTACATTTCCTTCAATCAACGGAGAGAGTGCCTGCAAACCACTGTCTTTCTCAAAACCACACTGCTCCATCAAACACAGGCTCTCCTCTATGAGGGCGATGACCTGATTGCTGCAAATGGCTGCCGCACAATGGTATTTCACCTTGTCTTCCGGACGGATGATACGCACCGGGTTTCCGAAGGAGGCAAACTGCGCTCTCACTTCTTCCAGGTGTTCCTCGTCTCCTTCAATTGTAAAGTATGCGTGGGATAGCTCTTTCCAGGATTGGAACCTGTCGCTTACTGCAAAGAGCGGATGGATAGAATATCCGAAGGCTCCTCTGTCTTTTATGCCGGGAAATGCCTCTCCCGCCGACAAAGCACCGCTACAATGACAAATATATTTTCCCTCAATGGGATATTCCCGAACCTGATTCCACACCTGAGTAATCAGACCATCGGGAACGGTCAGGAAAAGGGCGTCACTTTCTTTGACCAATGTTTCTAAATTGTCTGTGTATCTCGTCTGCGCAAACTGCGCCGCCGTTTTTGCCAGCTCCGGGCTGACATCAAAAAAGCCTGATACGCTCAGGCCATGTAATACGAAATATTTGCCCAGAGAACATCCAACCTTCCCTGCGCCGATGATTCCTGTATTCATTATTCATCACCTTACCCTTAAAATTAAAAATGTAAAGTGCTTCGCCGAGTCTCATTCCCATGGATATAAGCTCAATATTAATCAGTCACTTCGCGGTATGGTTTCTCTCAAATACCATCCATCTGCTGCCCCTCCACTATACCATTCCTTCAAAGATTCGTAAATACACATTTTGCATTTTATAAAAATTTTATAACGATTCAGCCGTGCGCCTGATAATAGCCAGCTCCTGGCGCAAGCTTGCTTGCAGAAGAGGATGGCTATTATCAGGCATAGGGCGTTTCGCCTAATCGAGGGGGGCATTCGGCAGCGCCGGATGCAAACCCGAGATGTCACTCCTGAATTACTATAAATTCCACAGCCATTCAGCCGTGCGCC
>JAUNJG010000092.1 GCA_030533385.1 Eubacteriales bacterium
AACAACAAAAAAGACGGTATAGCCCCTGCCTAGCGCTATACCGCCTCACTGAAAAATATGATTTCCTTGTAACCGGATTCTTTGAAATTATGTTGGTTTCTCCTACAGCACCACATAATCCTTGTATTTTTTCAAATCCTTTAACAGACAATTCATGGTGAGCTTCGTTCCTTCCGCCAGATATTCTGTGTCCAGAATGGTGGCATTTTCACTGAAATAAGAAACCAAAGAGCCTTCCGTATAAGGAATGAGCATCACGCAATCCACATAATCCTGAAAAATGTGGGAGGATATGAGTTGAATCAATTCATCCAGTCCCATTCCTTTTTTGGCGGCCATATAAATGTTGTTTCCTTTCACAAGAGGAAGCTCATCCAGATGACCGTCACATTTATTAAATACATGAATACACGGAATCTGCTCTGCTCCCAGCTCTCGCAGCGTGTCTTCCGTCACCTTCATATGTTCCCTATGATGCTCATCAGCGTAATCAATGACCTCCAACAGCAAATCTGCATATTTCACTTCCTCCAAAGTGGAATGAAAGGCCTGAATCAGATTGTGGGGAAGTTTATTGATAAATCCAACGGTATCGGACAGCAAAAACTCCTTTTTATCCGGCAGATGAATGCTGCGAATGGTGGTGTCCAAGGTGGCAAAGAGCATATCCTGCGCCAGCACCTTTTTTTCGTCTTTTTGCTCATATTTATCCAGCAGGGCATTCATCAGGGTGGATTTTCCGGCGTTGGTATAACCCACCAGAGCCACCTGAGGGATTCCCTGGGTCAGCCGGCGCTTGCGCTGCACCTCCCGGTTCTTTTCCACTTCTTTTAATTCCTTTTTCAGTTCGGAAATACGATGGCGGATTTTTCGTTTATCCAGTTCCAGTTTTTTCTCTCCGGCGCCTTTGTTGGACATTCCACCGCTGGTACCACCCTGACGGCTCAATACCTCTCCCATACCTGTCAGCCGCGGCAGCTCATACTGTAATCTGGCGGTCTCCACCTGAATCTGTGCCTCCCTTGTTCTGGCTCTGGAGGAAAAAATCTGCAATATGAGATTGGTTCTGTCCATGATAGGACGTTCTATAATGTCTTTCAGGTTCCGAAGCTGCATCGGAGACAGCGTATTATCAAAAATGACTACTTCGGCGTTCAGCATATGGGCCACCGCCTTGATTTCCTCTACCTTGCCCGTGCCCACATACACCCCGGCATTAACCTGACTCACATTTTGGGTCTCCACGCCCACCACTTCCATGTCGCAGGCTTCTGCCAGACTTTCCAGTTCCTTCAATGTACTCTCAAAATCAGGGTCATCATTTACATTTACACCAACAAGTAACGCTTTTATCTGTTCTTCCATGTTATCTCCATTTTCTGTCTGAATATTTTTATTTATTTTTTGTACTCTTTTTTGCCATTGATAAGCTTTACCATGCGCTGACGATTGAATCTCTGCATCATAACAAAAAGCAAATCTATGAAAGCTGCCGCCACAGAGGTAAGCACAAAAACGCAAGCGGGCGAAAACCATCTTGCCAGCACAACCGGCAAAAAACTAAGCATCATAATGGTTTCATGTACCAGCTCCGCCTGACACATCGCTCCTGTTATCTCCTCCATGCTATGATTTTTCACATCGAAAAAATCCTGTTCATAGGTCGGCATATGGCTTTTCCATTTTTTTATCTTTATTCTGTCATAGAACTTTTTTTCCAGGGACGATACCTGAAACCATTTTTTCCGGTAATCCACATGATTGTGAAACAGTCGATGGAATCCGCCGCCAACCAGAAAGCGCATGACAAAATGATACGCTGTCACTCCAAAGGTGATGGCCAGCACTTCCAGTACAGCCGCCTTTGTCAAAACATAGGAGAGCAAACAACTGAAAAAAAAGAAGGTGAAAATGCCTGCACACAGTTTCATATCTCTTTTCACTTCCATTCCTTATCCCATACTCCCCTTTCTCCATCTTTATCTGCCAAATATGCAGCTTTTATATCTGCGTCACAAAAACACGCTCCCTAGCGGCCATAGCAAAGCGTCTTCACAGCCTGTACCGGGCAATGACAAAGGGCGCTTAGCGGCCTATACCATAGATATTACCACATGAGCAAATAGAATGACAGAAAAAATAATCGCCAGATGCCGGTGCATGGAAAACCACTTCGCCTTTAATTTTTTTCTGGCATAAAAAGTTCTCGCCAAAAGCAGCAACAACAAAACGAGAATCCAGCCTGTTATATTTTCCGTCATTTTCTGCGGTCTTTGGACAAAACATATGATTCCATGCAGCGCAGATATCCCAATGACTGCCAGGCCGAGAGGTTCATGAATTTTCCGCAATCCTTTGTTGATTTTTTTATAGCCGGATATCCTGCCGATATATTTTAATAAAAGTAAAATACAAAAGGCAAAGGATATCCAGCCAAACCAATGCTCTATCATAAAATCACCCTTATTCTGCTTCTTCCAGATATCGCTTCAGGTATTGGCCGGTGTAGGATTCTGCCACGGACGCCACCTTCTCCGGCGTACCGGCTGTCACCACAGTGCCGCCGCCTTCTCCGCCTTCCGGTCCCATATCAATAATATAATCTGCTGTTTTGATGACCTCCAAATTGTGCTCGATGACCACCACAGTATTGCCTCCTTCCGTCAGACGGTGCAAAATTTCTGTCAGCTTATGAACATCGGCAAAATGCAGGCCGGTGGTCGGCTCATCCAATACATAGATGGTTTTTCCGGTACTCTGTCGGCTTAATTCCGTAGCCAGCTTCACTCTCTGGGCTTCGCCGCCGGACAAAGTGGTAGATGGCTGCCCCAATTTAATATAAGAAAGTCCCACATCCCGCAAGGTTTCTATTTTACGGCGAATGGTAGGCAGGCTCTCAAAGAAACTGCAGGCTTCATCCACCGTCATATCCAGCACCTCATAAATGTTCTTTCCTTTATATTTAACTTCCAACGTTTCCCGGTTGTACCGCTGTCCATGGCAAACCTCGCAGGGAACATACACATCCGGCAGGAAATGCATTTCTATTTTCAAAATACCATCCCCGGCGCAGGCTTCACATCGACCACCTTTTTTGTTGAAACTAAAACGTCCTTTATCATACCCTCTTGCCTTAGCGTCCTTGGTCATGGCAAACAGTTCCCGGATATGGTCAAAAACACCGGTATAGGTGGCCGGATTGGAGCGAGGCGTCCGGCCGATGGGCGACTGGTCAATATTAATGATTTTATCCAACTGCTCCACGCCGGTAATCTCTTTATGTTTTCCCGGCTTAATTCTTGCCCGGTTCAACATACAGGCCAGCTTCTTATATAAAATTTCATTAATTAATGAGCTTTTTCCGGAACCGGACACGCCGGTCACACAGGTAAGCACACCCAAAGGAAATTTTACTGTCACATTTTTCAGATTGTTTTCTGCGGCACCCTTCACCGTCAGCCAGCCAGCGGGCTTTCGTCTTGCCTCCGGAACCGGAATCTTCCGTTTTCCACTCAAATATTCCCCGGTAATGGAATTCGGATTACGCATCAGCTCCTCCGCCGTTCCGGTGGCAACCACTTCACCGCCGTATTCTCCGGCCTCCGGCCCGATGTCTACAATGTAATCCGCCGCCAGCATGGTATCTTCATCATGCTCCACCACAATAAGAGAATTGCCCAAATCCCGAAGACTTTTCAATGCCCGAATCAGCTTGTCATTGTCTCTCTGGTGCAGTCCGATGCTCGGCTCGTCCAAAATGTATGCCACTCCCACCAGACCGGAGCCAATCTGGGTGGCCAGACGGATTCTCTGGGCTTCGCCGCCGGACAGGGTGCCTGTGGCCTGGGAAAGACTCAAATAATCAAGCCCCACATCATTTAAGAATCCCACTCTGCCCCGAATCTCCCGGAGAATCTGTTTTCCAATCATCTGCTGCCGCTCGGAAAGCTGTAATTCTCGGAAATATTCCGTCAATCGTTTCACGGAAAGCTCCGTCAGCTGCGCAATGTTGTATTCCCCCACCGTCACTGCCAGGGATTCTTCCTTCAATCTCTGTCCATGGCAGGAACTACAAGGCGTCACCGTCATAAAGTTCTCATATTCTGCCTTCTGTCTCTCAGAATGATTCTCCCGGTATCGCCGCTGCACATTTTGAATCAGTCCTTCAAAGGCCACATCGTAATATCCCTCTCCTCGTTTTCCTTTATAATGCACCGTTACTTCCCGGCCGCCGGTTCCATGAATCAACATCTCCTGAATTTCCGGCCGCAAATCCTGAAACGGGGTGTTCAAATCAAAATCATATTCTTTGGCAAGGGCATCCAAAATAGCCCTTGTATAACTTTTTGAATCTGTACAGGATTGCCAGCCTATGACCGTGATGGCTCCCTCAGCAATGCTCATCCGCTTGTCGGGAATCATCAAATCCACATCAAATTCCATTTTAAAGCCAAGGCCATGACACACCGGGCAGGCACCAAACGGATTATTAAAAGAAAAGCTTCTCGGTTCAATTTCATCAATACTGATACCACAGTCCGGGCAAGAAAAGCTCTGGCTGAAATTCATTGACTCCTGGCCGACCACGTCCACCAGCAAAAGACCACCGGTCAGTCCCATAACTGTCTCCACGGAATCACTGAGCCTTTGCTCGATTCCTTCCTTAATCACCAGCCTGTCCACCACAATTTCTATATTATGTTTTTTATTTTTTTCCAGCTTGATTTCTTCTGCCAAATCATAAAGATGATCGTCAATGCGAACCCGGACATACCCACTCCTTCTGGCATCCTCCAAAATCCGAACGTGCTCTCCCTTTCTTCCTCGCACTATGGGCGCCAGCAGCTGAATTTTTGTTCGCTCCGGCAACGCCATTAATGTATCCACAATCTGGTCGATGGTCTGTTTCTCAATGACTTTCCCACATTTCGGGCAGTGGGGAATCCCAACTCTCGCATAGAGCAGACGCAGATAATCATAGATTTCCGTCACCGTCCCCACCGTGGAACGAGGATTTCGGTTGGTTGATTTCTGGTCAATGGAAATGGCTGGGGACAACCCCTGAATGTCATCCACATCCGGCTTCTCCATCTGCCCTAAAAACTGACGAGCATAGGAGGAAAGAGACTCCATGTATCGGCGCTGCCCCTCGGCATAAATGGTATCAAAAGCCAGCGATGACTTTCCCGAACCACTGAGTCCCGTCAGAACCACAAACTCATTTCTCGGTATATTAATATCTATATTTTTCAGGTTATGCTCCCTGGCACCCCTGATACGAATGTATTCCTTTTTCTCAGCCATACAGCCTCCTTTATCTATCCTACAAACACAAGCATCAAAACACCTTTGGTTTTATATATCTACGGGTGCTCCTTTGCAACGCAGCCAGAAAACTCCCTTTATGATTTCAATTTTCTCTGGTTTTATATGCACACGGATGCTCCTTTGCAACGTAGCTGTTCGTCAGACTCGGACAGGTGCTGGGAGCAACACGCAAACACGAGACATATAGAACCAGAGCCTCACAAATCAAAATTATATTCTACGCATCATAATCCCGCAGCGTAATTTTATACTCTTTCAATTCATCTCGCAGCATGGCCGCTTCCTCAAAATTCAACTCCGCCGCTGCCTGATTCATTTTTTTCGTCAGACGGGCAATCATCTCCTTCAGTTCTTTCTTATCCATGGATTCCCTGTCTTTTTTCAGACCCAACAGAGGTTCTTCCTTCTCATTTTCATTGGTGATGGATATGACGTCACGAATAGCCTTTTGAATAGTGGTCGGCGTAATGCCGTGAGCCTCATTATAATCCATCTGAATCTGACGGCGCCGCTCCGTCTCGCTGATGGCGGCCCGCATGGAATCGGTGATGGTATCTCCGTACATGATTACCCTGCCTTCCGCATTTCTCGCCGCCCGACCGATGGTCTGTACCAAAGACGTTTCCGAACGAAGAAAGCCTTCCTTGTCTGCATCCAAAATGGCAATGAGCGTCACTTCCGGAATATCCAGTCCCTCTCTAAGCAAGTTAATACCCACCAGAACATCAAACACATCCATACGCAAATCCCGGACAATCTCAATACGCTCCAACGTATCAATATCCGAATGTAAATACTTTACCCGAATATCCAACTCCTTCATATAAGAAGTTAAATCTTCTGCCATTCGCTTGGTCAGCGTCGTTACCAACACCTTGTGCTTTTGCTCCACTTCCTTATGAATTTCACTAATTAAATCATCAATCTGCCCTTCCACCGGACGCACCGATATGGGCGGGTCCAGCAATCCCGTGGGACGAATAATCTGCTCTGCCCGAAGCATCTCATGCTCATCCTCATATACATTCGGCGTGGCGGACACAAAAAGCATCTGGTCAATATGCTCCTCAAACTCCGTGAAATTCAGGGGACGGTTATCCAACGCTGACGGCAGACGAAATCCAAAATCTACCAACGTCTGCTTTCTGGAGCGGTCTCCGGCATACATCCCCCGCACCTGAGGCACAGTGATGTGAGACTCGTCAACAATCATCAAAAAATCATCCCCAAAGAAATCAATGAGGGTGTATGGTGCTTTTCCCGGCTCCAATCCAGTTAAATGTCTGGAATAATTCTCAATACCGGAACAAAATCCTGTCTCCTTGAGCATTTCCATGTCAAAATTAGTTCGCTCGGCAATACGCTGGGCCTCCAACAGCTTATCGTTTTCCTTAAACCATGCCACTCTTTCCTCCAGTTCTTCTTTAATGGTACCCACCGCTCTTTCAATCTGTTCCTGAGGCACCACATAGTGAGAGGCCGGAAAAATAGCCACAAAATTCAAGCTGGATTTTATCTCTCCCGTCAGCATATCCACCTGAGTAATGCGGTCAATTTCATCGCCGAAAAACTCAATCCGCACCGCATCCTCAAAAGTGGAGACGGGAACAATTTCCAGCACATCGCCCCGTACCCGGAAAGTGCCCCGCTTAAAATCCAGTTCATTTCTCGTATATTGAATATCAATAAGCCGGCGCACCACCTCATCCCTGTCGATTTCCATACCTGGACGGAGAGAAATCATCATCTCCTCGTAATCCTTCTTGCTTCCGATACCATAAATACAGGACACCGAAGACACCACTATCACATCTTTTCTCTCAATCAAGGCCGCCGTGGCACTGTGGCGCAGCTTGTCAATCTCGTCATTGATGGACGAATCCTTTTCAATATAAGTGTCTGTGGAAGGCACATAGGCCTCCGGCTGATAATAATCATAGTAACTCACGAAATATTCTACGGCATTGTGAGGGAAAAATGCTTTAAATTCACTGTAAAGCTGTGCCGCCAGAGTCTTGTTGTGAGCCAGAATCAACGTGGGCTTATTGAGTGCCTGAATCACGTTGGCCATGGTAAAGGTCTTGCCGGAACCGGTCACTCCCAGCAACGTCTCAAACTGATTTCCCTCCCGGAATCCTTCCACCAGCTTCTCAATGGCCTGGGGCTGGTC
>JAUNJG010000018.1 GCA_030533385.1 Eubacteriales bacterium
TGATCTCTTCCCTTTATTTTTTTCTTTTTTGCCAATGATAATTATACTCTAAGGTACCTTTGAGATTTTGTATCCTTCTGGTATAATGGGAACAGAAAAAGGCGTTTTTCCGGGTGAAAAACAAGATAAAAAAGTAAGAATGGAGTAGACATAGAATGATTGTTGCAAAAATTGTTTTTGCCTTATGTGCCTGCCTGCTGGCAGTCGGCATAGTGCAATGGAAGCATCAAAATGGAAAAAGAGAAAAACAAAAATACATTCTGGAATATGCGGAGAAGGTGACGGATTTAGAGACGCAAAAAAAGGAAGAACAGCGGCGGCAGACGATGGAAGAAGAAAAAAGACAGAAGTTCCGCACATTCCAGCTGGATTTTATGATAACCCATGGATCTGCTTTTGGAGGGTGTTGCGCCATCTGTGCGGATGGCCGCAGAAGGAAAGGATCTGTACCTCTTGACCATGTGTTGATGTACGGAAAGCATCCTTCCGGAAAGGATTTTACTTATTACATCGAGGAGCAGGGCCTGGAGATTAGGGCTTCGGAAGAGCCGGATGCACTGCTGGTTCGCTCAAAGGAAGCTCCCTTTGAGATAAGAGAGGAAGGCATGGGACGAGACAGGGGCGTTTCGCTACATTCCGCCCTCATAAAAAAAGATATTTTATACTATATTATATTGGAGTCCCGCCATGAAATATCCATCAGGGCGACAAGGACATGCTGAGAACGGGACAAAAAGCTGTAAAAAGCAAAGAAGAGAACAGATGCACAGGAGGAAGACATAACATATGCAGGAAACAAAAAAAATAAAAAAATGTCCCTATTGTTTTCGGAACATAGCGAATGACGAAGCAGGTTTTTTGCTCAGGCCGGACGGCGCCAGGTTTCTGTCTCCGGCATTGAATGAGGTCGTTTCTCCGAAAAGAGATTTGGCCTATCTGTATTTTTGGAATGCCATGGGTGTTCCGGAGGAACAGGTAGATGACAATCGGATTTACATCGACAATCAGGGGATGACTGAGTTAAATCAGGAGTTGACGGCGGCGGGGAGAGAGTTGGCGGTCAAGCATTTTGATACAGAAAGCCTGGGATATTCCTTTCATGTGGAGGAGGGGGCGGTGACCCTTTATTCTAACACGATGATATGTCCGCATTGCCATAACGTGCTGCCTCATAATTTTTTTAAATATGAGATGCTCATGATTGGGCTGGCGGGCAGCGTGGCCTCCGGAAAGACCGTCTACCTCTCTTCCCTGATGATGAACGGCTTTGATGCCATGCAAAGAGAAAACCTGGTGGTGAGGAACGCCGGGGGCAATCCTCATGACAATTATAAGGTGGAGATGGAAAAAAATGCAGATCGCCTGATGAAACGGGGCATTTGTCCCGGCTCCACCAACAAAACATTCCGAAAACCTATCTTTTTGGAGATCACTTATCGGGTGGAAGAAAAAGGGATGAGCATACTGACTGCCATTTATGACGTGGCGGGAGAGTTGATACGGGAGAGTGCGGGAGTAGGACGCACCGGCTTTGTCCGCCACATGGATGGATTTATCTGTCTGGTAGATCCGTCTCAGATGCACCTGGAACATTCTTTCATCACAAAGCAGATTCCCGAAGAAGAAAAGGTGCTGGAGAAGCTGCGCCTGATGTCCAAAGAAGAACAGATATCCATACAGAGACTGAGCAACCAAAATGGGAAACAGGTGATGGGACAGGGAGACTATCTGGTGGAGAAGGAAAACAGCGAAGAATATTTGTATGAGAGAAGGGCGGAGACCATTCTGGAGGCAATCCGAAGCGGAGTTGGCGATTCGGAGCTTGGAAAAAAATATATGGCTTTGACCATTGCAAAGAGCGACCTTCTGGAGGAGCTGGGAGAAATCCGGGGGTACTGCGGAAGCAGCCTGCTATTTGAGAGAAGTCGTCCGGTGTATGGCTTTATGAATATGGATCATCATTTTCTCAGGCAGGAGATTTTGAAACAAATTTTTGATAAAAAGGTGTTCCGGTTACAGAGAAATCTGGATGATTACAAGGAGAGCAGCCTGTTTGCCGTCTCCGCTCTGGGCTGTGAGACAGAGGAAGTCCGGGAGGACGGAGGCGAAGTGACGAAGGCGGTGGGAAAGGTTCGTCCGATTCGGGTGGAAGAACCGGTACTTTGGATGGTTATGAAATATATGCGGGAGAGAGGGTGGCTGGAATGAAAGCAGAATATTTAAGGCATGAATATACCTGGTCAAATCATTGTATCACAGGAAATTCTGTTGGATGGGGAATGACAGCGTCCACCTGTCCGGAAAAAAAAGAATTGCTCAGAGAGCTGGAAAAGACGGCCTTTGGGGCAGAGCCGGACAAGGCGGGACAGATGATGGTGGAGGAATTAAGCTACAATCCCTCCGTTGGTTTTGTAAAAATGACGGTGGTTCCCTGCAAGGCGGGTGAGGATAAGAGACAAAATAAAAAAGTATTTCTTTATCAGCCGAGGAGAGGAAAGCAGGCCGGGCCGGAAGAGTACATCGCCCCCTCCGGAATCTGGCAGGAGGAAGGAAAAGATGGATACCTCTCTTTGGTGGAGAGAGAGGTCATCGAAAAAAATCCAGGAGACATCCTGGAAAAATGGAACATCTATGACCGGCTGCCGGATTTTTTGCGGGCGGTTTTTTGGTGTCTGTCAGAAAAGAGACAGGGGGTCAATATTGTGGCTTCCTCCTGGGAGAAAAAAGAGTTTGCCAAAAATGCCGGGGAACTGATGTATGCGATTCATTCGCTATTGCCGAAAGAGTTGAGAAAAAAGGCGGGATACCTTTCCTATGCGGAGCAGGAGGAGACGAGAGAGTCTTTCTTTTTTTCCAAAAGGCCCTGTGGAAAGAATGTAATGTATTTAGATAAGATAGAAGACTTCCGAAAGGCATCGGAATCTCCTCTGGAAGAATATTTTTTCTATCATCTGGCCAGGCTCCTCGTGACAAATCCATCGGCCTACGCATCCTTTTTGGAGGAAGCTGACGGCTATCTGAAAAAATATGAGGGAAGCGGGAATATCCAAAAGAAGCTGGAATGGCTGTTCTATGATTTTTCCCGCCGAAATTCCGGAGAAGTGCTGGAAAAGGCGAAGCTGTTTTCGGAGATGGCCGAACTTTTTTACTGGGCTGCAAAAGAGCCGGAACTTAGGAAGGTTTCGGAGCGAATGATAAGGCAGTTCAGGGAGGACAGTTGGAGCGAGGAAGAAAAAGAAAATTATCTGTGCGCCCTTTTAGATGGAGTGACAAAAAGGGGACAGGAGACCATCTGCCGAGAGCTGGACTGGATTTTGCAGGGAATTTATGAGGCGGACAAGGAACGGTTTTTGGTGCAAAGAGAGATGGTAAAGGAGAGAAAAAAAGGGGTGTACGGTCTGCTTCTCCTCCTGCATCCGGAGCAGGAGGGAAGTTGGCAGGAGGCTGTCCTGGAAGAACATCTGGGTTCCTTTGAAGCGTTGGAAGAATACGTCCGCACCGTAGATCAGGAGAAGATACCGGAAGAGCTGGCCGAAAAAATCATGAACGGAGGAATCCGTCTGCTCAACGGAGATATTTTTTTGAAAAAGAGTTATGAGCAGATGGAATCTTTGATGTTATCTTTGCAAAAAAAAGAGCAGTGGGCGGAGATACTGGACACTGTGGTCAGACAGATGGAGCCGAAGGCGGAGACGTTTGATGATGGGGAGGCGGAGACTGCCTGCTATGTGGAGGAACAGCTCGACCGTTATCTTCCGGGGGCGTCCCGGGGGATTCTCAGAGAAGAGTATGAAAAAAGACAAAAGGCAGATGTGGAGCCTGCGGAGGAGATGGCTTTGGTTCCGGTGGAAGAAGAACCGGAAAACGGACGATTGGCAGACGCTTTGCTGGTGGGATATCCCCAGGGATTTCTAACCGGTTGTGCGCTCTATCTGTCCGGCTATTCCCTCGCCATCGGCCATTGGAAAATTGCCGTAGGTATGGGCGGGATGTGGTTGTTGTTTATGTTGAATTATTATTATATGCTTCTTCATAAAGAAAATCAGTATCCGTTTTGGAAAAACCTTGGCCTTTGTCTTCTGGAAGGATATGTGATTCAGTTTGTCGGAGGGTTGTTTTTGGCTCAGCAGCTTCGTCTCTACTATTTTCTTGTTCTCGGCGTACTGGCGGTGGGGATGCAGATTTTTAACATTGTGAGAGCGGGGCAAAAATCGTAAATCAGTCAGGAAGCAGAAGGAGAAAAGATGAAAACACAGGAGAACACGGACCTTTTTTTAGAGCGGATTGAACAGAAGTTGGCGGGGGCCTATCAAAACAAGGTGCCATTTTCCAGATTTTTAGAAGAGAAGATGGATTGGTTTGACTATAGCAACACTGCCCTGGCAAAGAAAGTATTTCACCGGGTAGAAAAAAAGGGGGAGGATGCCGCCCGGTATGTGCCGGTGACAAGGCAGACCATCGGTGCATGGTTGAAAGGCTCTATGCCTTCTTCCCGGGAAATCTACATTACGCTGGGGATGGCCTTTGAGATGGGGCTGGAAGAGATTAACTATGTATTGTTAGAAACCTATATGGGGTATGGTCTGTATTGCAAAAATATAGAGGACGCCCTTTGGATTGCCCTCATCAACGGTCTGTTCTCCATTCATGAGATGGAGCAGGTGAAGGCGCACATTGAAGAATTGCTGGACGGGCCGGAGCAGGAGGAAGAGAGAAGCCTTGCCACCATGGATTTGTGGGTGATGCTGTCAGAGGCCCGCTCCCTGGAACAGTTTTATGATTTGGTGCAGGCTTACAAAGAAGAGTTTCGGGATGGAGCAAAGCGGTTTGGTCAGTGTCTGGAGGAAGTCATTGAGGAGGAATACGGTTACTATGACAAGGCGGCGTGGATGCTCAGGGATATCGGCCTTTTGCACTACGAAGCACAGTTTTCCAAGATAAAGGCCGGAAAAGCGGTAGTGACGAGAGAATGGCTGCTGCGCTTTTGCATCGCATTACAGCCCGGAATCTCCTCCATCGAAAAGCTTCTGGCAAAAGCCCAGATGGAACCGCTCGGAATCACTCCCGCAGAAATCATCATTGAGATGATCGCAAAATACAAGGCGGATACGGTGGCAGACAGCCAGAAAATATGGATGATGATAGAGTCGGCAGCGACGGCGCTGGGAAAAAGAGGGTATGAGCTGGAAGAAGATTTGTGCAGAAAATATGACTCCGTCTACAACCTTCCTTTTGCCCAGAAGTTGTGGTTCTCTATTTGCGTGGGACAACAGCTTTTGGAAAATCAGAAGAAAAAAGATTACGGATACGAAAAAAACGGCTACTGCCGCTATATCATGACTGACAGGGTCTTGTTTGACGACGTGAATCGGAATAAGAAAAACAGCCAGTTTAAAAAAGATGCCCTGAAGCTGACCTCCCATAAAAAGCCGGACAGCCTTCCCTCCTGTCAGGAGGTTCCCTCTCTGTCAATAGAAAGGGGATTTCAGCCGGACGTCTTTGATTTGGAGAAATTTGAGGACTACTGCTACATGAGAAGACCAAGCCGTTTTTCCAAAGACTTTGTGAGAAATGACCTCTATTATTACTGCGCCTTACTCTATTCCATCTGGTGTGGGAAATGTTTTCAGAAAGAGAAGGTGAAAGCGGAGGTGGAAGAACTAAGGGAAGAGTGGGAGAGGGAAGGCATCTGTTCTCAGGAACTCATAGGAATGTTGTCTCACAATCTGACGGAGGGAACGGCTTATGAGGAAGACTGTGACATTGTTCACATTGTGGAAGCTTTTTGTGCGTGCGGCAAAAGTGAATAAAAACAAAATTTGAATCAGAGAAAAAACCATGTTATCCTCCTGTTATACCTATGTAGAACAGGAGTGATTTTTTATGTCCATTTTATCGCAGATCGGCGTTGTCATATTGATTGTCTGTATCATCTTTATCTTGGTTCGGGCAAATCGCACTCTGGAAGATGCCGCCCGGGAGGGAGAACATTTTGTGGATGAGTGGGAGCTTCGTCAGCAAAAAAAGGAGGAGCGGCTGCTCCAAAAGAAGGAGAAGGCGGAAAAGAAAAAGCTGGAAAGGAAAGAGACGTGGCGGCGGGCGTCTTCCCCTGGAAGTGGAGAGGAGAATTTGCTGTCAGAAACCTGGAAGGAAGAGCCTAAACCTAAAGAGGAAGGAAGCGAAGAAGAATGTTTTGTTCAGGCTGAAATCGAGGCAGTGGAGGAGGAAGCAATCTTTTCTTCAAAAATTGTCTCCATGCGCCGGTATAAAAATCCGGGGATTGTTCTTGTGGAGATGGATGTAAACCACCGTCCGGTACGCCGGATACCGGTGGAACGGCTGCCCTTTACCATAGGAAGAAGCCCGGACAACATGCTTGTGCTGGATGATCTGTATGTGGCAAGGAAGCATGGAAGAATCGTGGAAGAAGGAGGAAATTATATTCTGGAGGACATGGGGACGGCCAACAAAATTTTTGCCGATGGCAAAGTGACAGATCGGGTCACTCTGTCTCATAAGCAGACATTTTATCTTGGAAATGTAGAGTTTTGCGTGGAGCTGGAAAAGGAAGGGGCGGGCGCTCCTTTCCGCTATCAGAGGGCGGAGGAAGAATACTATGAATAAGAAAGGGGACGCAGATACTGTGTTTTCCGCAGAAAGATTTTTATGGGAGCTGCAAAGGGCTTTTTACTCTATGAAAAACAGTCCTGTTTTGGCAGTAATTTTGTTTGAAGGTGCGGCCTTTATCGTGGTGCATGCCAAGGGAGCGGGAAAGATATACGGGGACATGATCGGCATTTTACTTCTTATCACCCTGCTTGGCTGGCTTTTGAACTCAATGATGCACGGGAACAAGAAAATAGTGACGGGGGCGTTTCTTCTTTTGACGGTGGGAACAATGCTGCAATGCATCATGAAGCAGGAACAGCTGATAAAAAATCCGGGAACAGGGCAGACGGGCAATCCGGCAGCGGACTTGCAGATACAATATCTGGCAGCATTTGCCGCCGCAATTGTTATGGCGACGGTCTACCGGAAATGTCCGAAGATTGCGAGTATGAGGGCATGCCGGATTCTCACGGCATCTGCCCTGTCCCTCTCTGCCCTCACTTTGATTGTGGCGAAAGGAGTGGGCAACGTAAAAAACTGGATTCATATCGGAGGCATATCCTTGCAGACGACGGAGATAGTAAAATTGCTGTATGTCTTTATTGCGTCGGCTTTGCTCGGGACGACAAAGCAGCCCTCCCCGCAAAGAATCCGGGTGTTTTATGGCGTCACAATTGCAGAGGGTTTCTTTTTGGCAATGCAAAGTGAATTTGGAACGATGCTCCTGCTTTTGATGGTATTTTTCACCTATGTGTTTTTGTTTCTCCCTGATATCAAAGTTTTTTTTAAGACGATGGCAGTTCTTGGGGTGTGCGTGACGATCGCCGTGATGGCGGGAATCCAGCTTGACCGGTGGCGGGAAGCCGGTCTTTTTCTGGGAACCAACCCAGCTGCTGGTCTGTATTTATCCAATTACCATAAAATAACCAATCGCTTTATTTACTGGATGAACCCGGAAAAAGATGCCCTGGGGCTTGGATACCAGCTTTTAAAGGCGAGGGAATCCATCGTGCTTGGCGGATGGTTTGGAACTGCCTCCGTGACAGATTTGCCGGTGAAAACCAGCGATTTGGTTTATCCGGCTCTCATTCAGCGATGCGGCATGGTGTTCGCACTTTTGATTTTTTTTGTGTACATTATGATGTGGCTGGAGGGAATCCGCCTTGTCATCCGAAAGCAGGATCGATACCATCAGGCGGTGGGTGCCGGACTGATTTTCATGTTTTTTGATCAGACGTTGATTATCATCGGGGGAAGTACCGGACTTTGTCCGTTGACGGGAATCACCCTGCCCTTTATTTCCAGCGGGGGAAGCTCGCTGATGGTTACCTTCATGACAATTGGGCTTTTGCTGGCAATTTCCGGGAACATAAAATGGAAAGGAACCGTACAAAATGAAGAAGATGAATTTTTTAAAGAGAATGCAATGGCTGCAAAGTGTTACGCTGCTTTGCGTCATTTTTATGCTCATCTCCCTCGTCCGAATTTCCGCCCTGCTGCCGGGAGTCTCCGAGGAGGCGGACAGACAGAAAACGAAGGCAAAGGAAAAGATGTATGTCAGAGAGTACATAAGAGGGAGCATCAAAGACAGAGAGGGAAACATTCTGGCGGCTTCCGAAAAACCGGGAGGAAAAAGAAGGTGCAGTGATTCCATGGCATATTCTAACCTGATTGGCTACTGGTCCATAAAATATGGAACTTACGGAATCGAGGACACCTTTGATGAACTATTGCAACATAGTGCCTCTCCGAAGGGAGAAAAGCGGGGGGCCGATGTGACCTTGACCTTGCGGGAAGATTTGCAAAAAGAGGCCTACCGGCTCATAGAAGACATGATCGGGTCTGTGGTCGTTTTAGATGTGAACACCGGGGAGATTCTTGCCATGGCTTCTTCTCCGTCTTTTTCTGTAAACGAGCTGGAGGAAAAATGGGAGGAAATTAATCAGACAGATGGGGTGTTTTATTCTAACGCATATCAAAATCCGGTTTCGCCGGGATCGGTTTTTAAGTTGGTGACTTCCAAGGCGATTCTTGAGGAGGGAATGGAGAAGGAGAAGGTGGATGATGAGGGAAGCATGGTCATCCACGGCCAGACAATCCGAAATTATAATGGTACGGCTTACGGCCCACTGGATTTTGAGGGAGGATTCGTCAAATCTTCCAACGTATACTTTATGAACCGGGCGTTAAAGATGGGGGGAAGGAGATTGCAGGAGGCAGCGGAAAGCTTCCTGCTGGGGCAGGAGATCGCCCTTGACTTTGGGACGATAAAATCTACGTTTCATCTGGATGATTACAATGACAACCTGGTGGCGGCCACCGCCTTTGGGCAGGGAGAGACGCTGGTGACACCCCTGCACATGGCGATGATCGTGCAAAGCATTGCCAACGAAGGCAAGATGAACAAGCCTTACCTGATACGGTCTGTCGTCAATGCAAAAGGAAAGGTGATACAGGAAGGAAAAGAAGAGATTTTGACAGAGACCATGGAGGCCTCCACGGCAAAGAAAATCCGGGAGGTAATGACAAAGGCCGGGGAAGCCTACGGGCTAAAGCAGGTGGGAAAAGATGGTAAAATTGCTGCCAAGACGGGAACTGCCCAGAGGGGAGACGGCACCAACAATGCGTGGCTTGTGAGTTTTGCTCCCGCCCAAAATCCCCGGTACGTCGTCGTGGCAAATCGTTTAAAGACAAAGGAAATCGGAAAATCGATGGCCCCGGTGGTGGAGGCGCTCTATGAGAGTCTGTTTCAGCAGGAGCAGTGAGAGAGCATCTGAAAAAAAGTGTCTAAATCCAGGTGGGGAGAGGGGGTTCTTCCTGTCTCCAAAAGGCGGAACAAGGAGGAGGGAGGATTGCTGATGCGCTCCTGCTCCATCAGTTCGTAAAATAAGAGGGTCATCTCCTGAATGAGAAGTTGCTGACCCTTCAGGGCGGGAGACAGATTGTAAGAAAAACGCAGGGAATAGGCCGGACGAGGATTGTGCAAAAAATAATAGCAGTAAGTATAATCGACCAGTTTTATCTTCCAGTCTTCATCCTGGCGAAAGACGATCAAATTAGAAGGATTCAAATCTGTGTAAAGAACACCATGTTCCAACAGATAGCGCAGCACGTCAAAGACGGAGAGCATTACCTCCTTTAGTTCTGCCAGAGAAAGAAGGCGGCCGGGAGACGGTTTTTGGCAGTCTTCCATGCAAAGAACCAGAGACGGTTTTTCCTGTCCGGGAAGGAGCATTTCTTCGACCAGAGCATAGTATTTGGGGACGGAAGGGTGAGAGAGGGAGGATAAAATATAATATTCATCATAAAAAGCCTGTTTTATGGCGGTATCTTTTGTTATAATAGATTTCAGAATGTAATCGCGGGAGGCGTCCGATGCCCGGTAGAGGGTGATATCCTTCTTTTTTTGAAAAAATGTGATGGATGTGAGCTGGTCTGGGTGCATGGGAGTCCTCCTGTCTGAAAAATTGCTGGGGACAGTGTAACACAAAGAAGGGGAATTGGCAATTGCTTCGGTGGGGGGAGCGGTCTCCCTTTGGCAGATGAGGATGTAAAATACGAAGGAGGGAGAAGGGTGGCATTCTATTTTGAGACAGAGAAAAATAAGCGCTCCGCAAACGAGGACAGTTTTTGCCACATGGAAATGAGAATCAATCTGGAGGCGTCTGTCAGCGCCATGGTGGTGGCGGACGGCATGGGGGGACTTTCCGACGGAAAGATGTACTCGGAGACGGCGGTGGAGCTTTGGTACCGGGGACTTCTTCAGACGATGATGGGGGAAGGCTTCCGGGATTGTTCTTTGCATCAGCAGATTGAGACGCTGGAAGAATATTCAGAGCATATTTTTGAAAGGATAAACCGTCGTCTTTATAAAAAGGGGCTGGACGCAGGCGTAAAGGGAGGGACGACTCTGTCCACGGCAATCCATTTCTGGGATACCTGGATTATTGCAAACTGCGGGGACAGTCCGATTTACGGAATGAAAAACGGCGTGCTTTCACTTCTTGGCGAGATACAAAATGTGGCAAACCAGATGGTGAAAAAAGGAACGACAAAAGAAGGAAGTTCTCTTTTTTACCAAAATAAAAACCGTCTGACGGACTATCTGGGAAAGAGGGGGGAAGTTCACCCGTTTTGTGCCCGTCTGTCGGAAAAGGAGGCGGACTGCATTTTGATAGGGTCAGACGGCGCCTTCGGCAATCTGGATTTGGATGCCATAGAGAAGATTTTTAATACCCAGCAGGCGCCGGGACAGATGATAAAGGAATTGTTTGAGCAGGCGAGGGCATCAGGGGAGGAGGACAACCAGACGGTGATTTTGTACCAAAAGGATGAGGAAAAAGCCATGGAGATTTTCCAGTCGGATATGTATCAGGAGCTGAAGCTGGAAGAAGCCTTTTCGGGAGCAGTCACTCCTCTTTGTTCTTACACGGAGGTTCCGAAACAAAAAAAAGAACCCGGTCTGATGGATTGGCTGTTCAGACACCGAGGCGGGGGAGGAAAAAATAAATGAATCAATATTTTGAGGAGGGAGAAATTTTTACCTGGGTAAAGGATCGGGAAAAAAACGAGCCGTCCCTTGTCATCGCCTTGAAAATGCAAAAGGAAAGCTATCGGAATGGAAGCAAGCAGGCGATGATTGCACAGGACATCCGCACCGGGAAAAAATATTTTCTGAAGGTGCTGTTTTGCAGTAATCTGGAACAGATTTATGTGGAGAAAGAAAGCAAGGTACAGCTGTATTCCCCCTACATTATCCGCATTTACGGAGGAATGCTGGATGAGAAGAATCGCAGGTTCATCACCCTTGTGGAATATATTGAGGAGAGGGATTTGTCAGATCTGGTGAGCGGCCGGGGGCTTGCGGGCAAGACATGGAATGAAAAGCTGAAAACCTGCCATATCATCGCCTTGAAGTTTTTGTACGGCATTGACCATTACAATTCCCTGCATGGCAGGGATCCCATCGTGCATCGGGATTTAAAGCCGGAAAACATTCTGGCTTCGCCGGACGGAAGCACGGTAAAGATTATTGATTTTGACTGGGTGCATCTTCACGATTCCAACGTGACGGTCATGTACCGGAGGGAGCAAAAAGGGACGCCCGGCTACGCAGACCCCCATTATTGGAACAGCTACATCTGCCGCCGGGAGATGGATATTTATTCCGCCGGCCTTGTGCTTTATTTTTTGTATACAGGAACCCATCATTTTCATGGGAACGAAGAATTGCAGCGGTATATGCTGGGGGATGATTACGCTTATGAGATTAAGGAGATGCCCGGCATTGATGAGCGGCTGACGGCGATTTTGGCAAAAATGATTGCCAGGGAAGAATACAGATACCGGGATATCCGGGAAGTGATTCGGGATATGGAGGCCTACCTCCGCTCCATTGGAAAGCTGCCGGAACTGCCGGAACTGTTGAGGCAGGAGGAGGGGAAGGATACGATACGCCTTTCTTACAAGGTGGGTGACGTCAAGTACAGCCCTTACCTGAAAAATTATCGGTTTGTTCCCATTGAGTTTGGGAAAAAACAGGAAAGAAGCCAAAACGGAAAAAAGAGCGGGCATATTTTGTCCTTTTACCGCATGGGAGATTGTATCAAGGCGGTGATTTTTCATGAGGATTGTCACAGGCTCATAGAAAAAATTCCGGGCAGGGTCAGCGAGGGAGACCTGTTTTCCTACGGGGGAGTCAACATAGAGATATTGCAGATAAAGAAAAGAGGATGAGGATAGCAGGGAGGATGCAAAATGAAGGAAGAATGGAATCCGGAGATTCCTTATGAGATACAGCAGCAGTTTTTAAAAGAGAAAGAGCAGGCCTTTACTTTATATCTGGATTTTGTGGTGGACGGAACGGCGTCCATGTACACCGTGTTTCCGGCGGTTTACTATGCGGCGACTCATTTTCTGGAATGTTTGTCCAAGTATGAGGTGTATCCGAAAATGGGGCTGACGATTATCAGGAATGAATTGGCCGGGGAGGAGACGGGAAAGGTCGTATTTGAGGACGGCAGCTTTTTTACGGGAGAGCTGTCCGTATTTTTAAAAAAATTAAAGTCCGTTCCTCTGTATGGAGGCGGGGAAGATGGAAAAGAGTCGGTGCATACCGCCATAAAAAAATCGCTGCGAAAATTTCCGATGCAGGGAAGAAACCGGGCTGTCTTTGTGTTCACCGACGCCTACGGAAGCTGTGATTATGAGGAGTTTACCGACGAGCCTCTGGGGCAGGTCATCTTTTTTTCCACGGAGGAGATGAGTGAAGAAGATTTTCGCTTCTGTTTCATGAAGGCAGACGGAGAGCTGGACGAGGAGGCCTCTCCTATGTTTGTGGACTTTTCTATGATTTTAAAGCCTATGAGCGCAGAATTTTTAGATAACATTGTCAAACCGCTGAAGGATTTGGTGAAGGGAGTTTCGATTGGTGCATAGAGAAAATGAGACGATAGGTATGCTTCCGGAATCGAAGGAGGAGTTTTTTCAGAGCGGCCATCCGGTCATTCGTCAGCTCAGGGAAATCAAAGAAATTATATTTGAAGACGAAAAAGAACTGCCGCCGGGCGTGCTGTCTTTAAAAAAGCTGTTTCAGAGAAAGCAGATGGATGAATACCACATTGACTGCCTCGTTCTTTATAAGATTGCGCTGGGCGTGCTGAAAATCCTGAGAAAATTGTCAGATATTCCTGTTTATCCGGGGTTGATTGACCTGGAAGATTTTTATGCAGATATCAGAAGTCTGTCTCCCCGGGTGTTTTTAAAAAATCCCGGGCGATTTCAGATTTTACATTATGAGCAGGAGTACGAGTGGTATCCCGAGGATGAGAGAATGTTTGGGGATGTGGTGCTTTTTGGGGAGGAGGAGCAAAAGAAGGCCGATGTCCGCTTGCTTTACAAAGTGCTGGTGGCCAGCGCAAAGGGAAATGTGCGGATTCCTCCGAAGATGAACCAGACGGACTATTCGGAACTGTTTTACCAGACTCTTCCTGACGAGTGGAAACAGATATTTGAGGGCAGGGCCGACGTTGATTATGAGCAGATGGAACTGTTGTTGCGGGAATCCATCGAGATGGAGGAGAACTTTGCAAGGAAGGCAAGAGAACGGCGCTGTGAAAAGGCGGGGAAACATGACAAAAAGGAAGAGTGGGGAGCAGAGCAAAAGCAGGGAGTGGGAAAAACATTGTTTTGCTTGCTGGTTATTTTGCGGACGGAGCTGGAGGAAGCCGGAAAAATCAGCAGGCTTCTCTATCAGCAGCAAGACGAGTTGGAACTGGAAGCTTCTCTGTCGGGGTTGTCCTGTGAGCAGGCTTTTATCTATGGGAGTACCACCATATCCCTGCGGAAATTTCGCTCATATCCCCCGGGATTTCGATGTCAGTGTATACAGCAGATCAAAGAATATTCTGTCGGGGAAGCCTTGATTTTGGCCGCAGACTACATGGAGCAGACGATGGGCAGCCGGGGAGAGGGAGAGTATCGCACCTATCTCATTGCCGATGGGAGGCTGGAAAATGACAAGGTGTTTCAGGTTGCCGCAGATTTGCTGGAAAAAAGGCAAAAGGAGGGAATGAGGCTCTACCTTGTCTCAGGAGAAGACAGTCAGTGCGAAGCCTTTGCCAGGCTGGAAAAGCTGGTGGAACATCAGGAGGAAGGAAATGTTAATTCGGGCAATTCGACGATTTCGGGAGAAGACCGAGCAGGAATATAAGCGTTTGGAACAAGAAGGAATGGAGCAGTGGAAAAAGGATGTCATGCATCTTCATGAGAGGGCGGAGTTCCTTTTTTATTACGAGGAGGCGGACACCGTGCAGGGAAGCCTTCTTCAATTTCAGCTGACGGGAGAGCTTGTCAAAGGGCGAAGAGAGGCCGGGGACAGGCTGTATCTTTACAGCGGAAGAGGAGAATGGCTGGCGGAGGCGGAATATATCAGGGAGGAAGAAGAGGAGGAAGAACGGCATCTGGGCGTACTTCACCGAAAACAAAATCGCTTCGTCATCAAGATTCGCAGCTTATGCGGAGAGGAGGTGGGGACGATGGAGGTGGGGCTGTACCGGAAAAAGGTGTCGGAAATGTTTTCTTCCCTGTCTCTTCTTGCAGACTGCCCGCCTGTGCAGTCCCGCTCCGGGGCGTCGTGAGGGTCACTGCCTCTTGACAAGTTCAAGGAGTGCTTTCAGGGTGTCTGCATTGGAATCTTCACTGTTCATCAGTGAATTTAAAAGGAGAAAAACAGAGGGGTCGGCGTAAGTGTCAGAGCAATCGCCGGCCTCTTTTTCTGTGGCGGAAATGCTCTGGGAAAAAAGCTGCATCAATTCGGGATGAGATCGGAAGAGACCCTGCCATTGAGAAAAGAGGCGGAAGGTGGAGAGCGTTTGCAGCAGTGCGTCAATCTGCTTTGCCTTTTCCTCGGAGACAGAGTCCCGGATGGAGCGGAGAACACTTTCTGCGTCGGAGGAGCTGTTTTCAAATCCGCAGGCTTTTAAATATGGCTCGTCGTTGAACCCTTCCATGATTTTTTGGATTTCCAGCGCCTTCATCCTAAGAGCGATGATTTTTGCCAGAGGAGGGGGACAGCAGGGAAGAAGCTGTTCCATGATGGTCAGGGAATCGTCTTGCAACAGTTTGGATAAAGGAGAATTTTCACGATACATAAGTACCTCCTGATGATGAAAATTTGTTTTGCCAAAAAGCTCAGGACAAAAAAGAAGCTGTGACATATAGTATAGTGTATGGAGACAGATGGGTCGATGTGTCTCTTTTGCACAAGAAAAAATTTGACGGTTCTGACAGTATGGAAAAGAAAGAAAAAGGGAAGGAATATCATGAAAGAAAATATTATTATCGACGGGAATACGATTTATGAGCTTGATCCGGAATGTATGAAGCATCAGGGAGGATGGGAGGAGTCCCGGAGGGAGGGAAAGGAGCCTTGTTCCAGCGAAAAGAAGGAGGGACAGGGCAGGATGTCCGCTGTCGGGGCAGCAAATGGATGGTGGATTGTTTTGTATCTGCTCATGAGAAAAAGAACAAAAAAATAGTCAGGCGGGCAGCAGGTCCGCCGTAAAGAAAGGAGGAGGAATCCTGCACAGCAGGATTCCGAAAAAAGGCGAAAAAGGATTAGCAGCAGCAGCTGTTGTTGTTGAAGCCGAAGCCTCCGCCGCAGCCACAGCAGGAGAGGATGAGAATCAGCCAGAGAATGTCACAGCCGCATCCACCGTTACCGCCGGAGAAAGAACCGTTGCCACCACAGCAGCAGAGCAGTAAAATGAGAAGAAGGCAGTCGGAAATACCTCCGTCACAGCCGTTTCTTGTATTTTGGCAGTTAGCAGCAGCTAAATCACTCATAATTGTTACCTCCAAGGGGTATTTACACTTTATATTATGTCCGAGGGAAAGAAAGTTTCCAAAAAAACGGGAGGGAGAAAAATGCAAAAAAAAGGACGGTGGAAGGGAGACAAAAGAGCGGGTGAGAGGATATGCAAGTTGAGATGGAAAATATTTCATGAAAAAAAGTTTTATAGCGTCACATTTCTTTTTTTTGGTAAAAAATGAAGAAATGCCTTGTATTTTATGCAGATATGACATACAATAGGGAAAGTATTTCACCGATATCGACGGTGGTGTCTCTCGGGAGGAGACGGCGGTAACGCCAAAGAATCGGAGATGAGACGGTGGAGAGGAAGAGAGTGATAGATAAAAACAGAAGCGTGACATGAGAAATATATCCGTCCGGGCATATCGGGATATCACCCGACGGCCCCGGGGAGATGAGCAGAATTTACAGGAGGCAATAAGATGAAACCCTATCAGGAACTTACCAGAAAAGAATTACTAGAATTACAAAAAGAATTGCAGGCAGCCTATGAGGAACAGAAGAAAAAGGGATGGAAGCTGGATATTTCCAGAGGAAAGCCGGGAAAGGAGCAGCTTGACCTCTCCATGCCGATGCTGGATGTACTCACGAGCAAAGACAGCATGTATGCGGAAGATGGCACCGATGTGAGAAACTACGGGTTGGTGGATGGAATCCCTGAGGCAAAAAAAATGATGGGAGACTTGATGGGGGCAGACCCTTCTCAGGTGATTGTCTTTGGCAATTCCAGCCTGAACATGATGTATGACTGCGTGGCCCGCTCCATGATTTTTGGAGTGTGCGGGTCTACGCCTTGGGCGAAGCTTCCTGAGAAGGCGAAGTTTCTCTGTCCTGTTCCGGGATATGACAGACATTTCGGCGTGACGGAACAGTTTGGCCTGGAGCTGATTAACGTGCCGATGCTGGAGGACGGCCCGGACATGGATGTGGTGGAAGAATACGTCAACAACGATGCGTCCGTAAAGGGGATGTGGTGCGTTCCGGTTTACGCCAATCCGACGGGAGCCGTTTATTCCGAGGAGACCGTAAAAAGGCTGGCTGCCTTGAAGCCTGCGGCAAAAGACTTTAGGATTTACTGGGACAATGCCTACGTCATCCATCATTTGTACGAGGAAGAAGAAAAGCAGGGCAAAGTGTTAAATATTTTGGAAGAGTGCGAAAAGGCCGGAAACCCGGATATTGTGTACCAGTTTTGTTCCACTTCCAAAGTGACGTTCCCGGGGGCGGGCGTGGCAGCCATGTCTTCTTCCCCGGCGAATATCGCGGATATCAAATCAAAAATCCAGTGGTCCACCATCGGGCCGGACAAGATCAATCAGCTTCGCCATGTGAAGTTTTTCAAGGATGTAAATGGTTTAAAAGAACATATGAAAAAACATGCGGCCATCATCCGTCCTAAGTTTGACATTGTGGTTGAGACGCTGGAAAAAGAGCTGGGAGCTCTTCAGATTGCCTCCTGGACCCATCCGGTGGGAGGATATTTCGTATCCTTTGACGCAATGGAGGGATGTGCGAAAAACATCGTGCAAAAATGCAAGGAGGCCGGGCTGGTGCTGACGGGAGCGGGTGCGGCATTCCCTTATGGAAAGGATCCGAAAAACTCTAACATTCGGATTGCTCCTACCATGCCTGGCATAGAGGAATTGAAAGAGGCAATGGAACTGTTCGTCATCTGTGTGAAGTTGGCGTCCGTGGAAAAACTGCTGGAGGCATAAGAGAAGAAAGCACATGACAGAATCGTTGTGCAAATAAAAACTTGAAACAAAGGCGGGATTGTTGTAGGATAATATCTTAGAGACTACAGGAATTCCATAGAAAGAGAGGATAAATACAAATGATATCGTTTGTATTTATCCTTTTTGTGCGAAAGGAAAGATACGATGGAGAACATGACCATTAAAGATATTGTGGAAGCCGCCGGAGGTGTGCTGCTTTGCGGTGATGAAAATAAAATCATCCGGGAATTTTCGATTGATTCCAGGCAGGGCGGGGAGGACAGCATTTTTGTGCCCATCATCGGGGAGCGGGTGGATTCCCACCGTTTTATTGAAAGTGCCCTAGAGATGAATGGTGCCACCTTCACCTCCCGGCATCGCCCGGATGGGGCGGACAGGCCCTGGGAAAGGCAGGAGGCCATGAAGCCGTGGATTTGGGTGGAGGACACCATAGAGGCCATGCAGAAGGTGGGAACCTGTTATCGGAACCGCCTCTCCCTGCCGGTGGTGGCTGTCACGGGAAGCGTGGGAAAAACTACCACCAGGGAGATGATAGCCGCAGCTCTCTCCGCAGAAAAAAAGGTTTTTCAGACTATGGGGAACCAGAACAGCCAGGTGGGAGTGCCGCTCACCTTGTCCCACATGAGCGGGGAAGACGAGATGGCGGTGCTGGAAATTGGCATGAGCGAGCGGGGACAGATTGAGAAGCTGACCCGGATGATTCGCCCGGACATGGCCGTTGTGACGGTCATCGGTGTCAGTCATATCGCACAGCTTAAAACCCAGGAAAACATTTGCCTGGAAAAAATGGATATTGTAAAGGGGCTGCCGAAGGACGGCCGGTTGTTTTTAAACGGGGATGATCCTTTTCTTGCTTCCTACCGGGGAAAGACAGAGCATGAGACTTATTTCTACGGCATGAGCCGGGACTGTGATTACCGGGCGGAAGATATCCGGATTGCGGATGGAAAGACCACCTTTGTATTTTGTGCCGGGGAGATTCGCATGCCGGTGGTGCTTGGAGCGCTGGGAGAGCATAACGTGAGAAATGCGCTGGCGGCCCTGGCTGTCGCCCATCAGTCCGGTGTCTCTTTGGAAAGGGCGGCGACGGTGCTTGAAAATTTCTGCGGACAGCGTCAGAAGCTGGTTTCCTGTGAGGAATGTACGGTGCTGGATGACGCCTACAACGCCAGCCCGGATTCCATGAAGGCATCGATTCATGTTCTCTCCTCCATGGAAGGGGTGACAGGAAGAAAAATTGCCGCCCTCTCCGACATGCTGGAGCTGGGAGAGGGAGAAAGGCAGTACCATTATGAAGTGGGACAGTACATAGGCGGCAGTGCCATTGACGAGGTGGTAGTGTTCGGAGAACTTTCCGAAGAAATTTTGCGGGGAGTCGCCGACGCAGACAAAAAAGGGCGGATTCGTCTGACAAAGGTTGGGAGCAGAATGGAGATGAAGGACTATCTGCTGTCAAGCGTCAGGCCGGAAGATGTGGTGCTTTTTAAGGCGTCAAACGGCATGAATCTGTCGGAGGTTGTCCGTGCGTTTACACAAAGACAGTGACAGGAAGGCAACAACAGGAAGATGAGGGGGGAGCCATGAATCAACAGACTTATAATGCAAACAGTATATCCGTTCTGGAAGGGTTGGAGGCCGTCAGGAAGCGACCGGGCATGTACATCGGAAGCGTGTCGGTCAAAGGGCTGAATCACCTCATTTATGAGATTGTAGATAACTCTGTGGATGAGCATCTGGCCGGATATTGCCACAATATTCGGGTGGTTTTGGAGAACGACGGCACGGCGGTCATCTCCGATGACGGGAGAGGAATTCCCGTGGGAGTCAATGACAGAACCGGACTGACGGCGGTGGAGGTGGTGTTTACCATGCTTCATGCCGGAGGAAAATTCGGAACCGGCGGCTATAAAATTTCCGGCGGACTTCACGGGGTGGGTGCCTCGGTGGTCAATGCTCTCTCTCTCTGGCTGGAAGTGAAGGTGCGATCGGAGGGAAAAGTGTACCGCCAGAGGTACGAAAAAGGAAAGCCGGTGACGTCTTTGGAGGTCATTGACAAGTGTCGGAAGGAAGATACCGGAACCACCGTGACCTTTTTGCCTGACGGAGAAATTTTTGATAAAACTTATTTTAAGGCGGAGGCGGTAAAAAGCCGCCTTCATGAGACGGCCTATCTGAATCCGGGTCTGTCCATCACCTTTGAAAATCACCGGGAGGGGGAGGAGGAAACCATTCTTTTCCATGAGGAGGAAGGGCTGAAAGCCTATGTGAAGGATTTAAACAAAGGCAAGCCTGCGGTGGGCGAGGTCGTTTATTTTAAGAAAAAAGTGGAGGACATCGAGGTGGAGGCCGCTTTTCAGTATGTGGATGAGTTCCAGGAGATGATTATGGGTTTTTGCAATAACATCTGTACGATGGAGGGAGGCACCCACATTACCGGATTTAAGACGAAGCTGACCTCGGTGATGAATCAGTACGCCAGAGAGATAGGGATTTTGAAGGAAAAAGATCCGAATTTTACCGGAGCAGACGTGCGAAACGGACTGACGGCAGTGCTTTCTGTCAAGCACAAGGATCCGAGATTTGAGGGGCAGACCAAGACAAAGCTGGACAATCCCGATGCGGGAAAAGCGGTGAGTGAGGTTCTGGGCGAGGAGCTGATTCTTTATTATGACAGAAATCTGGAAGAATTAAAAAAGGTGCTGGCCTGCGCCGAAAAATCGGCCAAAATCCGAAAGGCCGAGGAGAAGGCGAGAACCAACCTCATCACCAAATCCAAATTTTCCATTGACACCAACGGCAAGCTGGCCAACTGCGAGAGCCGCAAGCCGGAGGAGTGCGAGGTATTCATTGTGGAGGGAGACTCTGCCGGAGGCTCTGCCAAGACGGCGAGAAACCGGCGAACGCAGGCTATTTTGCCTATCCGGGGAAAAATATTAAATGTGGAGAAGGCATCCATGGACAAGGTGCTGGCCAATGCGGAAATCAAGACCATGATTCATACCTTCGGCTGTGGATTTTCCGAGGGATACGGCAATGATTTTGACATCAGCCGTCTGCGTTACCATAAAATTGTCATCATGACCGATGCCGATGTGGATGGCGCCCACATTGCCACCTTGCTGCTCACCTTCTTTTACCGGTTTATGCCGGACTTAATCCATCAGGGGCATGTATATCTCGCCACTCCGCCTCTTTATAAGGCGGTGCCAAAGCGGGGGAAGGAAGAGTACTTGTATGACGATAAGGCGCTGGAGAAATACCGGAAAACCCACAAGGGTCCGTTTACCTTGCAGCGGTATAAGGGGCTTGGAGAGATGGACGCAGACCAGCTCTGGGAGACGACCTTAAATCCCGAAACCAGAATCTTAAAGCAGGTAGAAATCGAGGACGGAAGGATGGCGTCCGCCGTCACATCCATGCTCATGGGCAGCGAGGTGCCTCCTCGCCGGGAGTTTATTTATGACCATGCGAAGGATGCGGATCTGGATGTCTAGGAGTCGACGTTTTTTCTCAGGCGGCGGGTTTGGGTGCCGCCCGCTTGTTTGTGATAAGTAGGATAAGAGGACGATGGAAAAGACAGAGAAAAATTGGAGGAAATTATGTCAGAACAGATTATAAAAACAGAGTTTTCTGATGTCATGCAGAAATCCTATATTGATTATGCCATGAGCGTCATCTGTCAGAGGGCGCTGCCGGACGTGAGAGATGGCTTAAAGCCGGTGCAAAGAAGGGTGTTGTATGCCATGCAGGAGCTGGGTCTGAGTGCTGACAGACCTCACAGAAAATCAGCCCGTATTGTGGGAGATACGATGGGTAAGTATCATCCCCACGGCGACAGCTCCATTTATGAGGCCCTCGTGGTCATGGAGCAAGAATTTAAAAAGGGGATGCCCCTGGTGGACGGCCACGGCAATTTCGGCTCCATAGAGGGAGACGGAGCGGCGGCTATGCGTTACACCGAGGCGAAACTCCAGAAGTTTACCCAGGAAGTATATCTGGCAGATATGGATAAGAATGTGGTGGATTTCCGACCGAACTTTGATGAGACGGAGAAGGAGCCGGAGGTGCTTCCGGTGCGGATTCCCAATCTTTTGGTCAACGGAGCCGAGGGGATTGCCGTCGGCATGACCACCAACATTCCGCCTCACAATCTTTCTGAGGTGGCTGACGGCGTGATGGCCTACATGGATGATCCGGACATCACGGTGGAGGGGCTGATGAAATATATCAAGGGGCCGGATTTCCCTACGGGGGGACTGGTGGTCAATGAAAAAGAGCTGCGCTCCATCTACGAGGAGGGAAGCGGCAAGTTGAAGCTTCGGGGAAAGATTGTCTTTGAAAAAGGAAAAAAGCGCTCCGAGAGGGATCGACTTGTCATCACGGAAATTCCCTACACCATGATAGGGGCGAACATTGGGAAATTTATCGCCGACGTGGTGGGATTGATTGAGAATAAAAAGACGACGGATATCGTGGACGTGTCCAACGAATCTTCCAAGGAGGGGATTCGCATCGTGCTGGAACTGAAAAAGAATGCCGACGTAGATCGTCTGAAAAATCTGCTCTATAAAAAGACAAGGCTGGAGGACACATTCGGTGTCAATATGCTGGCCATCTCCGATGGAAAACCGGAGCTTTTGAACTTAAAAGACATCATTCGTCTTCACACGGCCTTCCACTATGAGGTCGTCACCAGAAAATATACCACGCTTCTGGAGAAGGAAAAGATACAAAAAGAAATCAAGGAAGGGCTGATTGCGGCCTGTGACAGCATTGACCTGATTATTGAGATTTTGCGGGGCAGCAAGAATCTTGCGGAGGCGAAAAAATGTCTCATCTCCGGGGACACGGGAGCCATCCGATTTAAAACTCAAAAATCAAAAAAGGCCGCTTCCCGTCTTTCTTTTACGGAGCGGCAGGCCACGGCGATTTTGGAAATGCGCCTTTACCGACTCATCGGTCTGGAAATTCTGGCTCTTCAGGAAGAATATGCAGAGATTTTGAAAAGAATCGGGGAGTATGAGGATATCTTGTCCAATCCTGCCTCCATGAAGCGGGTCATAAAAAAAGATTTGCGGGCCATCAAAAAGAAGTATGGTTTTGAGAGGAAAACAGTTCTCGTCAATGCGAAAGCTGCCGTGGTGAAGGAAGAACCGGTGGAGGAAAAGGAGATGCTCTTTGTCATGGACCGATTTGGCTATGGCAAGTTATTGGAAAAAAGTACTTATGAGAGAAACAAGGAGGCGGTGGAGGAGGACTACCGCACCATTTTGTCTTGTCTTAACACAGATAAGCTCTGCCTGTTTACAGAGGAGGGCATGATGCATCAGGTGAAGGTGCAGGAGATTCCTGTCGGCCGGCTGAGGGAGAAGGGTGTGCCTTTGGATAACCTTTCCAACTATGACAGCCGGAGTGAGCGGATTTTGCTGCTTTTGCCGGAAAGAGAATTAAAGGAAAAGGAGCTGTTGTTTGTCACGGCATCCTCCCTGTCTAAAATTGTGTCCGGCCGTGAATTTCTTGTGCAGAAAAAGACGGTGGCGGCGACCAAGCTGGGCGAGGGGGACGTGCTGACGGCAGTGATACCCGTGGATATAGAGAAGAAGTCTTCCAGTTATCTGGTGCTGCAGAGTGAGGAAGGATTTTTCCTGCGGTTTCCTCTGGAAGAAATTTCCATGAAGAAAAAGATGGCCCTCGGTGTCCGAGGGATGAGGCTCGGGGAAGAAGACAAAATTTGTCATGTGTACCTGACGGAGGCCGGAGCGGGAGATTCCATCATGTATAAAGAAAAGGAATTGGTTTTACAGAAGCTGAAACTGGCGTCCAGAGACGGAAAGGGAATAAAAGTGAGAAGGTAACTGATATAAAGATTCTCCCGAAAATAAAAAAAGGATTTTTGCACAAGATAGCCGTTGGACTGATGGATGAGAACATCAGGCGCTATGGCTATACCGCAAAAATCCTTTTTGTTTTTGTCAGAAAGACAGCCGCCTAATAAATGACGACCGGGAATCCGGCGTCCACATATTTGTAGAGAGTGGCAGCGGCAGAATATGGAAGGTTGACGCAGCCGTGGGAACCGTTGGTCTTGTAAATGGAACCGCCGAAGCTGCTTCGCCAGGAGGCATCATGAAGTCCCTGGTTTCCGTTAAACGGCATCCAGAAGGTCACTTCGGAGCTGTAGGAGCCGCCGCCTGCGTTTGGTCCTCTCAGCACGTCCGGACTTTTTTTGTAGGTGATGGAGTATACGCCGGTGTAGGTGGAAGCGTTTGGAGGCGTTCCGGTCACGCAGGAAGAATTCATCTTACATTCTCCGTCAATGTAAAGCCAGACTTCCTGGCTGGCGATGCTGATTTCCACATAGGAGTCACCGATGTCATCTCTGGCGGAGTTTCTGCAAAGCGCTGTGTAGGAGTAGACCGGTTCCCGGTTGACGTCCTTTCCGCTTTTTAGGTTTTTCATGAGCCTTTCTTTTTCTTTGTCAAAATAGATTTTCCATCCGTAATCGCCGCCGTAGGCATTGATTTTTCTTCCGTAGGATGTGGTGAAATCCCGGGAGCCGCCCATGGTGTTATATTTTTTCCCAAGTTCCTCCACATAGTCGCCCACCTTGCTGTCGGAGATGGAAACCTTAAAATTATCAGAGATGGAAATCCAGTCCTTTGTGGTGGAATAATCCAGAGTTTCCGTAGTGTAGGAAAAGTCATAGGTGATGGTGCCATGGGTGTACTGATTGGCCTGAGCCAGAGCGTTTTGCACATCCTCGTCTTTTTCATAGTGAGACGGCAGTTTGTATAAATCCGCCTGCTCAAAATCAATGCTGGTCTGGCAGGTTGCCAGAGCGTTGCCGATGGCGTCTATGAGCTGTTTTTTCTTGACGGTGTTCCCAAGAACTTCGGGAACAATCTCAAACTGAGACTCTCCGGCCTGTATGTAGGCGTCTTTTGGGGCCTGGACATTTTTTTTCGCAAAACATTCGAGATCGTTGACAACGGCCGTCAATTCATCCTCGTTGTAGGTGACGTCGAGGGTGATGGTGTGTTCCTCCCGGCCCAGGAAGTGGGTGAACCATGTCCATGGGCTGAAGGAGCGGTGCAGGTCAGAAATCTGGGAGCCGATGTGGATGACGGCGTCCACATCCTGGGGATCGATGATCTCGGTGCGCTCCTTTTCTTTCAGTGCGATTTTGTGGGAATCCAGATCTTCCACAAAGGTTTTTTCCGCTTCTTCTACGGTCATTCCACCCAGCTTAATGTTGTTTACGACGATGTTTCTCTGAAAATGGCTACTGTAATGATAAACGCCGAAACCGTATCCAAAAAGAAGAAGGGCGGCTGCGGCTGTGGCAATCCATTTTGCTTTTCCGGAGGAGGACGCTTCCGAAGATGTTGTGCGCTGCTGATTTATTTCTGTGGCGTTGTTTGCCTTATGTTTGGTGCGTTGTTTTTTCATGAGCATATCCTTTCTTGATGTAATCACAGTCAAAGCCAACACAATGCGGAACCGCCTGTCAGGCTCAGTGCGAAACGTGGGCCTTGTTGGATCCGATAGAAGTTGGCTTTAATCGCATATCATTATAGTATATTTATAGAAAAAATGGTACCGGTGAAACCTTACAATTGTGTTAAATATCTTTAAACAATTCGCGGATTTGTGCCGGGGTATTACAACTTAGATTGGAATTATGAAAGCGGAAGTCAGTGGTCACTTCTCTTCCAAACCATTTCGGCGGAATATACTGTTCGGCCTCTGAGAGGGAAGGAAACTCCACTTCCGCCAACACCAGTCCGTCATAAACCCCGTGAAATACATCAAGCTCAATGACATAGCCTTTGTCATCGGGGATGCGGTAGCGGTTTTTTTCTATTACTATGCCCTCTTTTTTGGAGAAAAGATGGAGATATTCTTCTTCGGTGAGGGGAAGTTCCAGCTCTTCCCGGGCCATGGCTCCCTTGGATTTTACCGTCAAAATCCAGGTGTCGTCTTTTTGGCGGATGCGGATGACCGGGCTGGTGTTGACGTATGCCTGGGAGATGGTGTGGTGAGGGTAAGAAGTCAAAGACTCCGGCAAGGTGTGAATTAAAAATTTGCGTTCTATTTCCATGATGCACTCCTTTCATGAGATGACAGTTCCGAAAACGACCGGAAAAATAAGAGAATATTTTATCTAGTATACATGATTTTAGCAAAAAAGGGAATACAAAGCGAGTGCTGGCGCTTGCGTAAAAGCGATAATTAAGTTACAATGCTAATGAACTCCATCGGGATAGAATAAAGTTTTTTATAGGAGGTTTTCTATGAGTTTAGTATATGTTTTTTTGGCAGATGGATTTGAGGAAGTGGAAGGGCTTACCGCGGTGGATTTGTTGAGAAGAGCCGGAGCCGATGTCAAAACCGTTTCTATCATGGGAAGAAAAAGGATTACCAGCTCTCATCAGGTTGCGGTGGAAAGTGATTTGATATTTGAGGAGATTTCAGAAAAGGCGGACATGCTGGTGCTTCCGGGAGGATTGCCGGGAACTACGCATCTTAAGGAGCATGAAGGACTTTCTGAGCTTTTGAGAGAGCAATACGAGGCAGGAAGGTGGGTGGCGGCCATCTGTGCGGCGCCTTCTGTCCTTGGAGCACTTGGTTTTTTGAAGGGAAGAAAGGCAACCAGCTATCCGGGCTTTGTGGATGATACCGTGTGTGGACAATATGTGGAGGATGCTGTGGTGGTAGACGGAAATGTGGTCACCAGCCGGGGACTGGGAACGGCCATTCCCTTTGGTCTGACTTTGATAGAGCTTCTGTTTGACAAAGAAAAATCAGAAGAGATTGCGCACTCTATCATGTACCGGTAGGCGGGAGGCGCATACATGGAACAGGAAAAAAAGACCGGTTTCTTGCATCAGTATTTTGTTGCATGTTTTCAGCCGGCGAATTATAATCTGCTGTTAAATAAAAGGCGCGGGGGCCATATGCTGTATTTGCTGCTGCTGATGGCCTTTCTCGTGTTTATTGATACAGTCATTCCAATCACGGCGTGGACGACCAGTGTGGGAGGGCTAAAAAGGTTGTTTCTGGAGAGGGTTCCTGCCTTCACGCTGGAAGATGGCAGCTTTCAAATCGCTTCGCCTCTGTCGTTTCATGTGGGGCCGGCCATTCGGGTGGAGATAAATTCCGGGGAGGAAGCATATGCTCCGGCGGCTTTTGAAGCGGAATATCAGGAGGAAATTCTTGTCAGCAGGACGAATGTTCTTGTGAGGGCGGGAGACAGGATGGCGGAGGTGCCGTTTTCTGCTTTAAAAAATATGAAGATGGATAACCAGAGCCTGGTGGCGATGATTCCATCTGTTATCACCCTGTTTTTTTTCTATTGTCTCATCGGATTGCTCAGCAAGGGAATCCAGTATGTGCTGATCGCTTTTGCCTTTGGGATGATATGCCGGGCGGGGGTTCGCTCTCCCGATGGCAGGTTTGTCTCCATGAAGGAGTCTTTTTTAATCGCCTTTTATGCAAAGACGCTGTTTGCTGTTATCGGAAGCGTCAACGCCTGTCTGGGGTATATGGTTAGCAGCTTTTGGATGACGATGGTTTCAGTGATGATTATCATGGGTTATATTTATAAGGCGGAAGTATCCGTGTTGAAAACACAGGAGATTTCCTGAGAGGAGGAAAGATTATGTCGAAAGTGATTACAATTACCGGCGGAAGCCGGAGCGGAAAGAGCGTGTTGGCGGAGAATAAGGCGGTAGAACACGGCGGAAGGAGTGTTCTTTACATCGCCACTGCCATTCCCGTGGATGAGGATATGAAAGAGAGAATCCGCGTTCATCAGGAAAGAAGGGATCCGGAGTGGGGAACTTATGAAGGCTATCACTCCCTGGGAGAGGTTATCAAAAATACAGAGAAAGATACCATTCTCCTGGACTGCGTGACGGTGCTGATCACCAACATTCTTTTTGAGGAGGAAAGAAATTTTGAGGAGCTGTCCCAAAGAGAAGTGGAGGATTTGGAAGCGCAGGTGATGATGGAGTTAAGCGATGTGATAAAAGGAGCCAGGGACGGCAACAAGACGCTGATTTTAGTGACCAATGAAATCGGGATGTCTGTGGTGCCATCCTACCGTCTCGGAAGAATTTTCAGTGACATGGCGGGAAAGGCCAATCAGTTCATTGCATCTTTGAGCGATGAGGCTTACATTTCCATCAGCGGAATTCCTCTTCGATTAAAATAGGTGGCTCTATGAAAAAAAAGAAAGAAAAAGGAAAGAATCCCCTGTCCACGCTGCTTCTCCTGATATGCCTTGCCGTTGCCGGTTTTTCGGCATATAAGCTCTATACCTTTTACCGGGGATATCATGATGCCGACGAGGAGTATGAGGCGTTGACTGATTATGTGAACATTGAGGAGGAAGAGGAGACCGAAGATGGGAAAAAACAAAAGAAGTGTCCCATCACGGTGGATTTTCCTTCTCTGCAAGCGATAAACCCTGACGTGGTTGCCTGGATTTATATTCCAAAAACCCAGGTGAACTATCCGGTTGCCCAGGGAGAGGACAATGAATATTATCTGAATTACAGTTTTGAGAAGAAAAGAAATTTCTGCGGGGCCATCTATCTGGATGCAAAATGCCAGCCGGATTTCTCTTCGGACAACAGCATTGTGTTCGGACATAATATGAAGAACGGTTCCATGTTCGGGGAGCTGAAGACGCTTTATGACAAGGCATACAACGAGGGGGCAGACTGGAGGAAGCATCCGGTGGTGTGGGTGGTGACGCCCCAGTGGAACATGGAGTACAAAATATATGCGGCAAGAGAGATTGAGACGGGACTGGATGAGGACGTCTATATGATTGATTTTGCCCAGAGGGAAGGATATGCCCGGTGGATAGAGGAGCAAAAGCAGGCGTCTCAATATAAAACGAAGGCAAGCACAGAGTCTTTGGAGCCGTCCCTCACGCTTTCCACATGTACTTCCACGTCGGAAAACGGCCGCTTTGTCGTTCATGCCATCCGAGTTGGAAAAACGGCTCGCCAGTGACGGGCATGGGACATCGTTTTCTTTTTCTTTGAGAGCGCCTTGTCCGGAAGGATAAGCGAAACTGGAGGAAATGAAATAGAAAGGTTAAGTCATGAAGAAGAAAATATGGAATTCTTCTAACCGAAAGGTGATTTTTTGTAACAGTATCACGGCGTTGCTTCTCAACATTTTTTTGGAGTACATGGAAAGAAAGTCGATGGAAGCGGTGCTTCAGTTTATTCATGAAAGAACCTTCGTTTTTCTTTTTAATGCGCTGATTCTTTTTATGTTCTTGTCCCTGGTCTTTTTGGCCAGAAAAAAGGTGTTTACCTATGCGATGATAGCCGGAGGATGGTTTTTGATCGGCGTGACCAACGGAATCGTCTTAAACGGACGAAAGACGCCCTTTACCGCCGTAGATTTGACGCTGGTAAAATCCATCCTTCCGATATTGAACAGCTATCTGGAACTGTGGCAAATCCTTCTTATGGTCTTAGGAATCATAGTCGTTGTGGCGGTGATTGTCTGTCTGTATCTATATTCCCCCGAAACAAAAAAAAGTTTTGACATGAAAACGAACCTTGGGATTGTGGCAGTGTTGTGTCTTTTTTTTGCGGGCGTCTCTTATGTGGGGGTAGGGAGAGGACAGCTTATCAAAAAATTTGACAATTTGATTGCGGGCTATAAGGATTACGGGGTGGTCTATGGTTTTTGTGTCACGGCCTTAGACACAGGCATTGACCGGCCCATCAATTACAGCAAGGAGCGAATGAAAAAGCTGGAGCGAAAAATAGAGACAGCCCTGGATAAAGACCAAAATAAGAAGCAGCAAAAAACGCCGAATATCATTTTTGTGCAGCTGGAATCTTTTTTTGATATCACGAAGGTCAAAGGGCTGCATTTTTCAGAAGACCCGATACCGAACATGCACCGTCTGCAAGAGGAGTATACGTCAGGCAGATTGAAGGTGCCCGTCTACGGCGCCGGAACCATCAATACGGAATTTGAAGTCATTACCGGGATGAACGCCGGTTTTTTTGGAACGGGAGAGTATCCCTACCGAAGCGTCCTTCAAAAGAAGACCTGCGAGAGCATAGCCTATTGGCTGAAAGACCTGTCTTATGAAAGCACGGTGATTCACAATAACAATGCGACATTTTATGACAGGAATAAGGTGCTTTCCAATCTCGGATTCGACAATTTTCTCTCGATAGAGAACATGCAGGTAAAATCGAAAAATGAAGTGGGATGGGCGAAGGATTCTATGCTTACGGATTATATTTTGGATACGATGAGGCAGACGGAGAAACAGGACGTGATATACACGATTTCTGTGCAGGGACACGGAGATTATCCGACTCATGCTCAGGAAAATGCCAAAATCCAGGTAGAGGGAGTAAATCGGGAGCAGTCCTACTTAAATCAGGTCACTTACTATGCCAATCAGCTGTACGAGATGGATCAGTTTATCGGAGATCTGGCCGGGCAGCTGGCACAGTGGGAAGAAGATGCCGTGTTGATTTGTTATGGGGATCATCTTCCGGGGCTTGACATTGAGACAAAAGGCTTGTCGTCGGGAAGCAAATATGAGACGCCGTATTTTATATGGGATAATTTCGGCTACAACAAAGAGCATAAAGAGGCGGAGTCAGAAGATGTCGCAGCCTGGCAGCTGGCCTCCAAAGTGCTTGCCCAGGTGAACATAACGGAGGGAAAGGTCAATCAGTTCCATCAGACCATGAAGGGGACGAAGAACGAAAAAAACAATCTGAAGCTTTTGCAGTACGACATGCTTTACGGCGCAGATTTTATCCGGGAGGGAGAGGAAGAATTAAAACCGACGACCCTTTGCTATAGTCTGGAACCGGTGGAAATCACTAAGATAAAGACGGTGGAAAAGAGGCTTCTTTTGCTCGGAAATCATTTTAATCGGTTTAGCCGGGTGTATGTCAACGGAATACAGATATCCTCTGTGCTAAAAAGCAGCAAAGTGATGGAGATCAAAGCGTCTTCTGTGAAGGAAGGAGATGAGATTACCATTCATCAGGTGAGCAAGACCAATGAAAAAATTACATTGAACCGGTCGGCAGCCTACGAGTTTTCCATGGAGAAAACGGAGCCTTTGTACAAAATCTCAAAATAGAGGAAAGATAAGAAAGAGAGGAAACATACTATGTCTATGACAACAATTGCGATTTTAATTGCCTTTGCCGCCTATCTGGCAGTTATGATAGGAATCGGCATCTGGTCCATGAAAAAGACCGTGGGGGCGGATGATTATTTCCTTGGAGGGCGGGGATTGTCCGGTCCGGTGGCCGCTCTTTCTGCTCAGGCGTCCGACATGAGCGGATGGCTTTTGATGGGTCTGCCGGGTTCTGTCTACGCTCTTGGAACGGGACAAGCGTGGATAGCGGTGGGACTGGGGCTTGGAACCATCGCCAACTGGCTGATTGTGGCAAGACCACTCCGCGCCTATACGATTGTGGCGAACAATTCCATGACGTTGCCGGAATTTTTCGGAAACAGATATCATGATGAAAAAAAGATACTGCTCGGAGTGTCCTCCGCAATTATCGTCATCTTTTTCCTCGTGTACACCGCTTCTGCTCTGGCATCGGGAGGAAAACTGTTTAACACGGTGTTTGGCATTGACTATCATGTGGCGTTGTTGCTGGGGGCTGCGGTTATTTTGATTTATACTTTCATGGGAGGATTCCTCGCTGTTTGTACGACAGACTTCGTGCAAGGCTCTATGATGTTTCTTGCCCTTCTCGTGGTGCCGATTGTAGCGTGGAGCTATGTGAGCGGTTCCTTTGAGGATCTTTTGATGCAGACGGGGGTAGACGCCGCCCATTATCTCAGTTTTACTTACAATGGAGACCATCCGATTACAGCGGTGGAGATTATCTCCAACTTGGGATGGGGACTTGGATATTGCGGAATGCCGCACATTTTGGTTCGTTTTATGGCCATCAAAAATGAAAAAGAGCTGAAGAAATCTTCTGCCATCGCCATCATATGGGTTGTGATTTCTCTTTCTCTGGCGGTGATTATCGGCCTGGTGGGCAGAGCTTTTCTCTTCCCGGTGATTCTCGGGGAGACGGCGGGTGCCGCCTCCGCAGAATCCGTTTTCATTGAGATGATTCAGAAAGTATTTATGGAACACCTTCCGATGCCTTTTGTTGCAGGCTTGTTCCTCTGCGGCATTTTGGCGGCCATCATGTCCACCGCCGATTCTCAGTTGCTCGTATGTTCTTCCTCCGTGTCCACAGATATCTATAAAGATATTATGAACCCGAAGGCTTCTGAAGAATCGGTGTTGAAGGTCGGGAGGATTACTACGACGGCGGTGGCCTTGCTTGCCATCTTTATCGCCTGGAATCCGGAAAGCTCCGTTATGGGGCTGGTTTCCAACGCCTGGGCGGGCCTGGGTGCGGCTTTTGGTCCTCTCGTGGTGATGAGTCTGTTTTGGAGAAGGACGAATCTGACAGGAGCTATCGCCGGCCTGGTGTCCGGTGCAGGTACGGTGCTTGTGTGGGATTATCTTCCGCTGGCAGGCGGACAGACCATAGGGGCTGCAACGGGACTGTATTCTCTGGTGGCTGGATTTGTGGTAAGCCTTGTGTTTATTGTGGTGGTCAGCCTGGTGACCCGGGCGCCGGAGCAGGCCATCCTGGCTGAATTTGACGAATATAAAAATTATTCGGACAACAGATAAGAACCGCAGAAGATTTCTTTTGCAGGACAAGACAAAAAGCCTTCCTCATCGATGGGGAGGGCTTTTGTTGGTGTGTCTGGCGGCGCACGTTTCCAACAGGTGAAAATCCCGAATCCGCCCGGTAGTGGGAAAGATATAGCCGAAGGCAAGGGTGTCCATTGTGAGGGGGAAGAAACCGAAAACGAAAATGAGAAATGTCAAAAGAGTATCAGTGTCAATCATGACGACAGTTTCCGAAAAAAGAACTGCTTTTCCGACTTAGAGTATAATTATCATTGGCAAAAAAGAAAAAAATAAAGGGAAGAGAT
>JAUNJG010000093.1 GCA_030533385.1 Eubacteriales bacterium
ACATTTGAAAGAAAAACAAAAGAAAAGTTGCCAACGTTTACTTGACACAAACGTTGGAGAAAAATGGGTTGAAAACAGATGGTATCTATGTTAAGATACTGTCAATAAGGGAGTAGTCGGCACGATGTGTGGTGAGGTCAACATACTGGAGTTATCCTGGTCTTATCTTAAATGGCGAGACTTATCTGCGAAGCACAGGTGAGTCTTATTTTTTTGCACAAAAGGCAGATATGAACATTTCTTGAACCTTGGTGCATAAGGGATTTTTTTGTTTGCTTTGATTAGCAGATTTCTTCAGATATTCCCAATGCAATATCATCATAAGAAAAGGGGAGAAAAGATGAGTATTATTGAGCTTTTGCTGGTCGCTGTGGGCTTGTCCATGGATGCTTTTGCGGTGTCTGTCTGTAAGGGTCTGTCGGTACGTCAGGCAAAAAAGAGTCAGTTTTTGATTATCGGTGCATATTTTGGTGGATTTCAGGCGCTGATGCCTTTGATTGGCTATTACCTGGGAAGTCGTTTTCGATATTTGATTGTAAGCATTGATCACTGGATTGCTTTTGGGTTGCTGGTGGTCATCGGTGTGAATATGATTCGGGAAGCCAGGGAAGAATCGGAGGAGTATGATGATTCTTTTTCCTGTAAAACCATGCTTCCTCTTGCCGTTGCCACCAGCATTGATGCCCTCGCCGTGGGGATTACTTTTGCGTTTTTGCAGGTGCAGGTTCTTCCCGCCGTGCTAAGCATCGGCGTGACTACCTTTCTTCTTTCGATGATTGGTATGAAGATCGGAAATATATTCGGAGAAAAGTTCAAGACCTATGCGGAAATTGCAGGAGGCGTGGTACTTATTTTGCTCGGAGTAAAAATTCTTCTGGAGCATCTCGGGTTTCTGGGATAGTCCTGAGGTTGTTGTTATGTTCGGGCAAAGAGGGTCAGGGCCTCCTTTGATTGCGTACAGAATCGAAAGAAGATGAGGATGTTCTCTTAATTTTGTTATCTGGTGTGCCGCGGCGTCCAAAGATGTCCGGGACACAGAATATATATAATAGTAGAAAGCAGGGAAGATATTATGGAGAAAATACTATATGCAGCAGCGGAGTGTACCCCGTTTATCAAAACGGGAGGGCTTGGAGCCGTGGTCGGTTCTTTGCCGAAACAGTTAAGACAGAGAGGGTATGACGTCCGCATTGTTCTTCCTTTGTATGAATGTATCGGCGAAAAATGGAAAAAGCAGATGACGGAGTCCTTGCCGTTTCCGGTTCATGTAGGATGGCGGAGCCAGCCGGTCACCATTCATACGCTCACTTATGAAGGAATCCCTTGTTATTTCCTCTCCAATGAGCATTATTTCGGAGGGGAAGGTCCTTACGGGGAGATGTGGCAGGATGTAGAAAAGTTTAGCTTTTTTTCCAAGGCTGTGTTGGAAATGCTGGCATTTTTGGAATTTGAGCCGGATGTGATTCATTGCCATGACTGGCAGACTTCGTTGATTCCGGTTTATCTGAGACGTCTGTATGGAGAAAATCCGTTTTATCATGATATCAAAACGGTTATGACCATCCATAATATGCGTTTTCAGGGAATGGGAGACCTTGCCTACACCCAGGATGTGACGGGGCTTCCGGATGATGTGTTTACTTACGATAAGCTGGAATATTATGGGTCTGCCAATCTGTTAAAAGGCGGCATTGCTTTTGCAGACAAAATTACCACGGTGAGCAGCACTTATGCGGAGGAGATTCAGCAGCCGGAATACGGAGAGGGGCTGGATGGACTGCTTCGTTACCGCAGCGGTGATCTGTGCGGCATCGTCAACGGCATTGATTATCAGATTTACAGCCCATCTCAGGATCCTATGATAAAATATCACTACAATGTGAAAACGTTTCGCAAGGCGAAGAAGAAAAATAAGACGGTGCTGCAAAATCGCGCCGGCCTGCCGGTAAAAAAGGCAACCTTTGCTGTTTGTATGATTACCCGCCTCACGGAGCAAAAGGGTATGGATTTGCTCGGACCGATGCTGGATGAATTTTTGCAGCAGGATGTGCAGCTTTATATTTTGGGCGGCGGCGAAAAAGATTATGAAGGAATGTTCTCCTACTACAGAGAGCAGTATCCAAACAAGGTATTTGTGGATTTTGACTACACCGATGAGCTGGCAAAGTTGATGTATGCCGGATGTGACGCGACCATCATGCCGTCAAAATTTGAGCCTTGCGGGCTTTCTCAGCTCATGGCTCTTCGATATGGCACCGTGCCGATTGTGCGGTTTACGGGAGGTTTAAAAGATACTGTGAAACCATATCGGCCGGAATATGGCATTGGCACTGGTTTTGGATTTGAGGAGTACACGTCTGACGCTCTAAAACGCACTTTGGGAGAAGCTTTTGCCGTGTATAAAAACCATCCGGCAGAATGGGGAGAGATTGTAGAAAGAGGGATGAAAGAAAATTATTCCTGGAGCATGTCCTGTAGTGAATATGAGAAGCTGTATGACAGCCTGTAAAAAGAGAATATCCTGGTACTTGCCGGGTGAGGAATGTTCTTTTTCCACAGATATATGGCAGATAGTGCCTGGGAACAGGAAATTCCTTGTGAGAATGAGAGAATGGTGATATAATTACATAAAAATGGACATGGGTTCCAAAAGGCCGGGGGGGGGGTAAAAGTTATGGGAAAAAAAGAAAATACGTCTTGTTCTTGTCAGCATTGCTTTTCGGAAGATTTTTGTCTTGCCATGGATACGACAGAAATTCCTATCTATATGATTGATGCTGAGAAGTTTGAGATTGTTTATTGCAACAAAACCCTCTGTCGTTACATGGATAGGAATCCCCTGGGAGAAATCTGTTATAAAGCATTCCGAGAACTGGACGAGCCTTGTCCTGACTGTGTGGTGCTGAAAATTTTAAAAGAAGGCATCAATGAGGCGATAGAGTATCGTCGGCCGACAGGAAACTGGATGCTGGTGAAAGCTTCGCCTCTTTGCTGGAAGGGCAAGGATTATTACAAGGTGACCTGTACTGACATTACGAAGCAAAAAAAATTGGAAGAAGAGTTGCGCTTCCACAATATAGAGTACAGAGCGGTGGTATATCAAAGTACCTCTGGCATCATGCGCTATGACATTGCCACAGGGGTGGCCGCCGTCAATGTGGACAGAAGGCTTAACAGGGTGGAGGAATACCTCATTCCTGATTATGTGGATGTCATTCATAGAAGCGGCATCGTTCATTCTGACAGTGTTTCCGTGGTGGATGCCATGTTTGATGATATTCATCATGGTGTTCCGAGTCACGGGTATGATATTCATGTGGTTTTGGAGCAGGAGGAGTCTCACTGGTGTCATCTGGATTATACTCTGATTGAGAATGAGCAGGGGAAACCTTACCGTGCGGTGGCGTCCTTCTTTGACAACACGGAGCAGCGGGAGAAAGAGTTGGCCTACCAGCTTTGGAATACCAGAATGAACACGCTGATGAACGAGTATGCGGCTTACATGGAGGTAAATCTCAGTCAAGACTTGATAGAGGCGGAAGGAAGACATGGTTCCTGGGAAAATAATTCGAGCGGACGCTGTTTCAGCAGGGAGCTGGAGCGCATGGCTATTTTGGCCATTTTTGATGAGGATCGGTTTAATTTTCGCAGTTTCTTCCATCGGGAGCGTTTGCTTGGACAGTTCCTTGCCGGGAACCGGGAAGGTGTTTTGGAGTATCGCACCAGAATAGAAGGTCCCCTTCAGTGGTATCGGGCAGAAGTTCAGATGGTGAGCGATCCCTCCAGCGGTGATGTGAAGGCTTCCATCATGATCAGTAACGTAGATGTGGATATGAGAGAGCGAGAACACCTGAAAAACGAGGCAGAGCGAGACATCATGACGGGGCTTTACAACCATGCTACCGTTGAGACGCTCATTGAGCAGACGATGAAGCTAAATACCGGGGAACGGTGTTGCTTTTTAATTATTGATTTGGATGATTTGCGGATCATAAACAGTACGTTGGGGCATCCGGAGGGAGACAGGGCGTTAAAGAGCATTGCCGATTGTATGAAATCCCAGTTCCGAAAGAGCGATATTATGGGACGCATCGGAGGCGATGAGTTCGTGGTTCTTTTGAGGAATGCTCCTGAAATTGACGGGCTTCGCTCCGCACTTGCCACTTTTATGAGTCAACTAAACAAAATCAAAATCGGACCGCTGGATGATTGGGTAATTCACGCCAGCGTGGGTGGAACGATGGGGACAGCGGGCGTAGATGACTTTAAAACTTTATATCGTCAGGCTGACTTGGCTCTGTTTTATACGAAAGCCATGGGAAAAAATGGTTTTAATATGTATGTTCCAGAGTTTGAAAAACGGGAGTTTAGTTATAAACCTCGATCTACTGCCAGTCTGGAGACGGTGGAGTCTCTGGAATCGTCAGAAATCAGAAAACTGCTGCATGCCGTGTCCTCCTATTGCCAGATGATAGTTTCTGTCAATCTGACTCGCAATACCTACTATATGTTGGAATATGTGTCTTACACCACCCAACATTCCAAAGATGAGGGGAGTTTTGACCAGCTCATTCAGGAAGGAGGCGCCTCCTTTCATCCGGAGGACAGGGAAGAATTTCTGACTCGCTTTAAGCGGGAAAACCTTCTCAAAGCCTACGAGGAAGGACAGCGAATTGTCCAGTATGTAGGGCGTCAGATGGGGGATGATGGCATTTACCGAAAGATGAAGACGGTGGTTATTCTCATGAAGGAGGAGGAGAGCGGCGATATCTGCGAGATAGCCTTTACCCATGTGGTACCAACCGAGAAGGAATGTCATCGGATAGAATGCAAAGAGGAGACGCTGGACGGCGACGGAGAAGATAGAGAAAAACTAACATAAAAAACAGATATTCTACCAAACAGATATTCTACCATAGGAAAGCCTCTCCGGGCTGGTTTGCGGAGAGGCTTTCCTTTTTATTCCCATTCCTTTATGCCGCTGATGTCCGGCTCGATGGACATGGAATAGTTGGTGTGATAGATGACAAATCCCGGTTTGGCCTGGGGTGGCTTTTTTAAATTGCGGCGCTCTGTGTAATCAATTTCCACTTTGGGAGCGTCCTTTCCTTTGGAATAGTGGGCGGCCAGGCGGGCGGCCTCCTCATAAGTGCGGTCGGGAAGTTCTGTGGCTGTTTCTAATTTGACGATAACGTGGGAACCAGCCATTTTTTTTGCGTGAAACCACATGTCCTTTCCATTGGCAAACTTAAAGGTCAGCTCTTCGTTTTGAAAATTATTTTTTCCCACATACATATGAAATCCATCGGAGGAAATGTAATGAAAAGGTTTGCTTTTGGCACGGTTTTTCTTTTTGTTTTGTCCGTGCCGTTTGATATAGTGGTATTCCACCAGTTCTTCCTTAATCATGGCCAGGTCGTTTTCTTCTCTGGCAATTTCCAGAGCATTGCTGATGGATTCCAGGTGAGTCAGTTCTGCCTTCGTTTCTTCCACGAGAACATGAAGCGCTTCGTAGGTTCGCTTCAGTTTGCTGTAACGGTCAAAATATTTTTTTGCATTTTCCATGGCATCAAGCTGGGGATCCAGAGGGATGGTAATTTCCTCATTGTCATAATAATTGATGCAGGTGAGCTCCTTTTGTCCGGGGACAGCATTGTACCCGTAGGTGTGAAGAAGCTCTCCATATATTTTATATTTTTCTTTTTTATTCGTGTCCTTCAGTTGTTTTAATTGCAAATCATATTTTTTTGCCGTTCTCTCAATGGCGTTGGAGACGATTCGGCGTAAATCCGTGGATTTTTGACGAATGCGAGTAACGGCCTCTTTTTCAGAATAATAAGTTTCCAGCACCGCCGAGATGGAAGGAAACGGTCTCGTTTCCATGTCAGGATACATGGTGAGAGGGAGAGCAGAAAACTCCAGCGGCGTGTCGTCCTGATAGATGATGGACGGCTGAAAATCATGTTGATCAATCTGATGGCGAAGTCGCACCAACTCCCCGTACAGAGTGGTTTTTTCTTCCTCGGTGAGGGAAGCTGTGGATGCACTGCCATCTATGGATGCGCGGAAGCAAAGTTCGTTGGCAAACAGAGGGCTGATGCCCGAGAGGCTGGTGTAGATGGCCTTATGGACAGGCAGCGCCTTTGCCAGCATAGTTTCTTCCATCCATGTCGGTGTTATCTGCCCAAGAGCAATTTTATTTTTTGATGGTGGGAAGGTGTAAGATCTGCCGGGAAGCACCTCCCGCACAGAGCTAATCTGGCTGGATATATGCTTGATGCTGTCGATAATCGTCCCGTCATCATCAAGGAAGATAATGTTGCTGTGTTTTCCCATAATTTCTATGACTAGCGTTTTTTGGCACAAGTCCCCCAGCTCATTGAGATGTTCCACAGATATCTCGATGATGCGTTCCATGTTGGGCTGGCGAACGCCGGTGATACGGCCGTTGCTGATATGTTTTCGCAGCAGCATGCAAAAATTCGGTGCGGTCAGCGGGTTCGCTTTGTTTTCTGAAGTAAAGTATACCAGCGGCAGGCTGGCGCTGGCGGAGAGCAAAAGCCGGTAAGTTTCCTTTTGATTTTTGATGACAAGTAAAAGTGCGTCAGCTTCCGGCTGATAAATTTTATAAAGGCGTCCTCCCAAAAGAAGACGATTCATATCGTGTACAATATTAGAAATGACAATTCCATCAAAAGCCATAATAATTCCTCCTGAAAAAATCTTTTTGTACTATATCATAAGAAAGAACGAGATGTCAAAAAGAGATAAGATAGGAAACTTAGAGTATAATTATCATTGGCAAAAAAGAAAAAAATAAAGGGAAGAG